>NZ_JBWXUO010000018.1:0-8910 GCF_056711485.1 Acinetobacter sp. N1-1
ATGTTAAACGTAGCTAGGTTCATTCAAAACAAGGGCTTTAATTTTTACGGCTTTCTCAAAGTGATCTAGTTTATGTTTTATGATCCACCAAGTAGCTGCTTCCATTAATAACTCTGGATTATCATTTTTATTTTTAAAGAAAGCATAAAAAGATAATCCTACTGTAGTTCCTTTTTTCTCAATTTTTTCATTGCAGCCATGAATAAATAACTCTTTTCTCATATATTTTCTTAAATCCGTAAACGTTCTTTAATGAAATAATTATTTATTTAGAATATCGGTAATCCATTTCCAAGCATGATTAACACCTTTTACGAAAAGATGCATGCTAATGGGTATGAAAAAAAACAATAAAGAAGTATTTTGATCGCGAACTAAAAGTGCTAATAAAGCAGGAGTCCAGAAGAGAATATATAAAATGACTATCCACTTAGCAATACCCGTTTTTTCAGTAATTGCTTGAGAACCTGCTATAAAAGGAACTACAATTAGTATATATATAATAATATATAACATTTTTATAAAATATAATTTGGTACATTTAATATATCAAAAAATAAAGTAATTGTTTAGAAAAGTATAAATTTTTAGTCTCTTTAGATTCTAGTTCTTATTTTAATATGAGAATCCTAAATACTTCTTAATATTTAGGATTCTAGATTTAAGATAGGCTTTTAATTAAAATCTATAACTTAAACCTACTGTGTACATTAAGCCATTAGCTGTAATTGATTTTTCTGATTGATTCGAGTCATTTTCATCATCATCATTCGTATTATTTTGCTTTAGATGACTATAGCGTGCATCAAGAAAAACTCCCCAATTTTTACCTGTTGGTTTATATACTGCACCGATCTGTCCTGTTAAACCATATAGAATACTTGCTGACTCATTTGAGTCATCACTCTTATCTTTAGGTACATGTACAAGAGCTGTACCACCTAAACCAATATATGGAGTGACAGGTGAACTATTGTTGAAATTATATTTTAATGTTAGGGCTAGAGGATATTGCTCAAAAGGCATAGATTCACTGCCACTACGAACCTTATTGTTAAATGCAGTTCCAATAAGGAATTCAGTAGAAATATTTTTAGAGAAAAAGTATTCAACAGATGGAGTGAAACTTACACTACGGTTTACTTTTAATTCAGTACCATCACTATCATGGAGATTACTTAATCCCAAAGAACTCCCACCCATTTTAACTTGCCAATTGCTTGCAAAAGTATTTGTTGTAATAAGTAGACCGACAAAAAGTAAGGATTTTTTAAACATGAAATATCTATTTTGTGAAAAATTGTAAAGTATTATTATATATATGTTTAAATTTAATTTACAACAAGTTAGCTAAAAATTTAGAAAAAACAATCATTAGTACAATTTTCTATACCATCGTAAATCGTAATAGTTATAATTTTCGTATATTTCACTTCTAGCTTTCAAAAATCGCAGTAAACCGAGCAATTACTTCATCTAGGATATCAGTACCCACTTTTTCTAAAAACTTCGCATGTCTTGCTTCAAAATCTAAAGCTCTAGGTTGATCACAACGTATAATACCAGTCGTGCGACCATCGAACAGCTCTACAGCAAAACCTGAATTACGGGCAAAGCGTCCACCTGATGTAATGGGTAGAACAATCGGCATCTTGGTTATTTCATTAAAACTCTCTGGTGAAATAACCAATACAGGGCGTTTCCCTTGTTGTTCATGGCCGAGTGTCGGATCTAAAGAAATTAAATAAATATCACCTTTATCCATTAAATTTCCTCTCGACCTACTGGCTTTATATCATGCCATGCATCTTGTTCGAGATTTAACTCTTGATGCTCCTTCAATAAGTCAGCTAATTTATAAGATGGCTTCTTTTTAGGTTCAATCAGTAGTTTTCCATCTTGAATATCTAATGACACTTCTTTACCAGCATCTAACCCCAATTTTTTCAACAAAGCTGGGGGTACAGCTAGCATGATAGACCCACCAACTCTTCTTAAATTTGTATGAACCATACCCACCTCAAAAGTTATACTTTAATATAACTAATTATCACTCATTCGATTTTTAAATCAATCAATTTTTGTATAAAAACAAGAAAAGATGAATGCATTAAAAGTTTCATTTATAATATAAATAATCGGATAATATCAATTAAGCAAGCCTACCTGTATTACATTTTCTTCGAAAATATATACAGGGCTTGTTAGGGGTTTCACCCCTAAGACCCCAAAAGCATCAATTTAGCAATAAGACCACAATCTTCGAATGATCTTATTGCTAAATTGCACAGCAAAAACTGTTAATAGGACCTAGAAATGCTACGTACGAAAACTAAATCGTTTCGCATGACTGAAGTACAACTAGAACAATTAAAAGAACACTTAGAAAAAGAACAAACAGAATTTTCTGATTTTCTGCACTCTCTAATTCAAAGAGAAATTATGCAAAGTGCAGCAACAGTTGTACTGAAAAAAGAAAATGAGGAAGAGGCGAAACCAAGAGTTAAGGTTAAAAGAATCTTTGAGGTGATCAAACGCTATCAAAAAACAGATCCTGACTTATTACTTGAGCTCTCTAAAATTGGGAATAACTTAAATCAAATCGCAAGAGCATTAAACATTATTAAAAACGCGAGTGCTGACGAACAAAAGAAATTAGATATTTTTAGTATTTTTCTCGTTTTAAAAGATATTCAAACTGAATTAGAACAAATATTTCCAGCTCTCCCCGAAATTAAAAGACAAACACCTGAGAGGCTACAAAAGCAGTTGTCATCTATCGCGTTATCAGAGGAAGATGAGCGTGCATATTAAGTTTTTAAAACATGGGAAAGGTTCAGCAATACATGCCTCAGCATATGTTTTAGATCACTTAGATCATCAGGGTAATGTCCGTGCAGGCGTTGAAGTTTTACGCGGTGATGCCACGGCATTTAATGCAGCGTGTACTGCGAATCCTCATCTTTGGAAATACACATCTGGCGTCATTGCATGGTCTAAAGAAGACAATCCAACCAATCAGCAAATTGAAGAAGTTTTAAATGAATTTGAGAAACATGCTTTTGCTGGTTTAGATCCATCGCAATATCACCTCTTTGCTGTTTTACATATCGATGATGATGGCTCAAAACATATTCATGTTTTAACACCGAGACTTGATCTACAGACTGGAAAAGCACTCAATATTGCCCCGCCCGGCCACGAGACTCACTTTGATGCATTGCGTGACTATCTCAACATCAAACATGGATGGTCACGCCCAGATGATTTGCTTTTGATGAAGACAACACAAGAGCCCAATCACATTGCAAAGCTGAATAAACAAGCCAAAAAAATGGTTTCCAATCAGGTTTTACAAGACTTACCCAAAAAGCAGTTTTGTAGCGTCATTGATAATTACGTCAAAACATTATTACAGACTCAAATTGCGACAGACAGAAAAGATATTGTCGAATGCATCAGACAGCTCAACGATGTAGAGAACGTTAAGCAAAGTACAAATTTTTTAACGGTAACACTTAGCAATGGAAAAAAGCACAGACTCAAAGGCGACTTCTACACAGAAGAATTCGAAATTAGATCTTTTTCAGAGCATCTCAGCGCAGCAGCAGAAAGCAGAGCAACTGCAAGTCAGCTTGCAGAATCTGTCAGAGATGCTCAAAAAGTTAGAAACAAATATAGAGACAAGCGAGCAGCCTATCACTCAAAACAACATGCTTTTAAAGCAAGTGCAACAAACGACAATCTCTCTAGAATCGCGCCTGAGCTCGATATTGAGCGAAATCAACAATCTGTCGCCCGAACACATTCAAGAGATGATAGAAGGCTACAGCGCGAAAATAGACACACTGATGAGCGAATTATCAAATATCGATATGTCTCAGATTCTAACCGTTCAGCGACGCATCAATTCATTTTCAACATCAATCGAGAAATTACAGACCGAAATAAATCAGCAATTGATGAATATCAAAATCGATCAAGTGATTTTACAGAATTCAATTCAAAGCCAAGTCGAGCAAGCAGTCGAAGCCAAGAAACAATATATCGAGAGTACCGTAGAGAGTTTGTTAAACGACAAACTCAAGACACAGAAGAGCTATCACATTTTGATTGCAACAGTGACGTTTTTCATATTGACGCTTTTAATGACTGGTTATCTGCTCTATCAAGCATTCATCAACAACAAATCAATCGCAGCACAAAACAAAATCATCTCAGAGAACGCAGCAATCATCGAGAACCAAAATCAATATATCAACAGCAGAAGATAGAACATGAAGACCGAAATAGACCAGTACCTGACTCAACAAAACAACTTACTGAAAGAACAGAACGAACGATTGCAGAAGCAAATAGAGAAACACAAAGAAGTCGAGCAACAATTACAGCAACAGATCAAGAGCATCGCAGAAGAGAACAAGAAACAACAAACGTTAATATCACATCTCAATTCGGAGATATTAAAAATCGAGCAAGTAGACTTTTCAGCAACACTTTTTCAAAACTATCAAACAAACTTATTGAATCAATTACAAGTACAGTCAGAACAAGCTTTGAATCAACTAAATTTGCAAAAGATTGTAGAGAAATTAGTAGACAGCAGAATGATGCAGACCCAAGAGAAAATAGAGCAACAACAAGAGCAGTTAACAGCGGCACTCTCGAAGATCTCACAGTTCAGGCCCTTAGAAAACTTGGAAACCGAGTTAGAGAATCAAGCGAAGCAAATGATCAAGCTGCAAGATACCTTGAAGGACTTAATCACATTAATCGACGACTAGATACCTTGATTAAAGACGGAATAAAAATTGAGCCTAAACCTGCCAGTCAGTTCAAACATATTCGATATGACAGTTACTATCCTGATGCAGTCATAAGACATAAATCGCTTTCAATGGAGCAAGATCATGCATTTGAACGAAGAGATGCCGTTAGACTGATAAAAATCATTTCGAAGAAGACAGAGAACCTGTTGGATTACATGCGTAATGCTGGCAATAACCGAGATATTTACCCTCCTCATTTTGAACTCATCAACAAGATGCGAAAAAATGACAGACGTATGCTGAAATACTTAGATTGCCAACTGATATTAGAGCCCCAAAATGAACATCTTACAGTTTGTATTCATGAATACAAAAAATGCTTAGATCACTTCAAAAAACTAGAAAATATTTATTCAGCATTTAAACATCCTAAACCTATTGAACATGAGCAACCTTCCATCAGAGTAGATAAGCCATTAAATGAACCTAAACGGCAAAATGAAAACAGCTTTGATATTGATGGTATGGATGGGCCTTAAAACATGATTTACAGAGCGAGTGTCTACGAGCGATCAACTGTAATTTGAATATTCATTCCCTGATTACTGCTTTTGCTTTTAAAAAATAAAGCGAAGCGATTTTATAGAATATTAAAAAAATAAAGGCTTTTAATAATAAAAAGCTTTTAAATGCTTTTAGGAGAGCTGAAAGCATCTAATAGCAAAGCTCTTAGAGTTTATATGACTACACTTACCTTGCAATATGACTACACTTACCTTGCAAGAATACTTCTATATGACTACACTTACCTTGCATATAGCTACATTATAATATAGTGTAGTCTTTAAAAGAGGTCCATGTAGAGAACCATGAAAAAAGAATTAGTTGTAAAAGACAATGCATTAATTAATGCTAGTTATAACCTTGGACTAGTAGAACAACGTTTAATCCTCTTGGCTATTGTTGAAGCAAGAGAGTCTGGTAAAGGGATTAATGCAAATGATCCTCTTATTGTTCATGCTGAAAGTTATATGAACCAGTTTTCTGTACATCGAAATACTGCATATCAAGCTTTAAAAGATGCTTGTGAAGTATTGTTTGAACGTCGTTTTAGTTATCAAAGTCTCAGTGAAAAGGGAAATATTCAGAATCATAAATCAAGATGGGTTAGTGAAATTATTTATGTTGAGAAGGAGGCAATTGTAAAATTAATTTTTGCTCCTGCTATCATTCCTTTAATTACAAGATTAGAAAAGCATTTTACGAGTTATGAGCTAAAGCAAGTAAGCCAGCTCAGTAGCCCTTATGCAGTACGTTTATATGAAATTCTTATAGCATGGCGTAGTACAGGAAAGACACCTATTATTGATATCTCAGATTTTAGAGAAAGGATAGGAGTTTTAGAAAGTGAGTATTTAAGGCTTAATAACTTTAAAATGCGTGTTTTAGAACCAGCTATTAAACAAGTTAGTGAGCATACAGATATTACAGTACAAGTTGAACAGCATAAAACTGGCCGAACAGTTAGCGGATTCTCATTTAAATTTAAACAAAAACCACAGCTTGAAGTAGAAAAATCTGTAAATCCAAAACGTGATCCAAACACACCTGATTTTTTTGTTGAGATGACTGATGCCCAGCGTTATTTGTTTGCGAATAAATTGTCTGAAATGCCTGAAATGAGTAAATATTCGGAAGGTACTGAAAGTTACTCTCAATTTTCCGCTCGTATCGCTAATATGCTTTTACAACCTGAAAAATTTAGAGCACTTTATCCTCATCTAAAGCGAGTTGGATTTCAATCTAGTTAAAAAATACACTCAGGTTTATCCACTTAATTTGTGGATAAATTCTCAAAATAGAGATTTAAACAACTAAGGCGCAAAATTTTATAAATTTATGCACAAGTGCGCCTCAGCCAAATCAGATAAAGGTCTGTTTCGTTTATTTAATACTGCCAATTTCTTTATCTTCATTTTTTCCTTTGAGCATTAGAGTTGTTTCTTTAATTCTTATTATTTTTCCTTCTGTATCTAATTTTGCGAATAAATAAACTTCTGTTATTACTTCATCTCCATTGTATTTTCTTGAGGTGACTTGGTGGATATCTGCTAATGTATCTTTGCTTTTAACTTCTTCTATTAAATTGAAGTGTGCTGATTTTATAATCTCTCTTAACTTTTTAAGATGTTCTATGAATCCTTGTCTACTATCCCATACTCCGTTTGTACATTGCTTGTATTGACTACTGAAATATGTATCTGCAATTTGTTCAATTGTGTACTCTCTCTTATTTATTACTTTATCTAATATATTGATAATAATATTTTTTTTCATAATTTAATTCCGTGTTATTAGTATTCTTATTTTAGAGATTCGAATATTCTATTTGTACGGCATATGCAACATTGAATACGGTTAATCAGCCATCTTATGACTTCTCCCTTAATATCTATAAATGATGCTTCTTTGATTAAAGGACCAATAATACTCCCTGCTCAAAGGGTAAATGATGACGTTAGAATTACTTCTAGTCATTCACATACTAGAGGACAACTAATTGGCACAAGATCAGGGTTACTATCTATTGAAAGTTTGAATAAAAAGTGGGTTGTTCCTATTACTCATGCTATATGGATTCCGCCGACTATAGAACATAGTCTTAGTTCACATGGTAGTTTTTCAGGTTGGAGTCTATATGTAAGGGAGTCATCATGTAGTTGTCTTCCTAGTATCCCCTGTGTTCTTAAAATTTCTAACTTATTATATGAATTGATTAATAGAACTATGACTTGGAATATAAATACCTTTGATTCTAGACAGGAAAGGCTGTCAGAGGTTCTTTTAGATGAGATTTCTACATTACAGAAAATGAATCTTGGAATATCCATGCCAACGGATCCTATATTATTGAAGTTGGCTCAAAGCTTTCTTGAAAACTTAGATGATGACAGAAAAATTGAGGATTGGGCTTGCGAAGGCAACATGTCATCGAGAACATTAACACGTAAATTTACTTTAGAAACAGGATTTAGTTTTAATGAGTGGAAGATCCGTATTCGTTTATTAAAAGCATTAGAGTTATTAGCCATAGGAAAACAAGTTAAGTCCATAGCATTAGAATTAGGTTATATGAATGTAAGTGCTTTCATTACAACGTTTAAGAAAGTATTTGGTCAGACTCCAAAAGATTATATGAAATGATCATGAGTATAGGCCAAATCCAATAACAGCTAGTGTAGGATCTTTAATTTTTTTGGTACTTTATCAATTGTCTAGGTCTTTAATCGCTAGTTCAACAGTTTTTAAAAGTTCCTTGTGTTATACTGTATACCGATATACAATATATCTAGTGGAGGATACCTACATTGATTAAAAGTTTTAAATGTGAACATACACGGCTATTATTTGAGACTGGTAAAAGTTCTAAATTCTCAGCTATTTTGAATGTCGCTACTCGTAAATTAACTATGTTAGATGCAGCCGTAACTTTAGAATTTTTGAGGTCTCCTCCCGGCAATCGATTAGAAAAATTGGAAGGTAATCGTTTAGGCCAGCATAGTATTCGTGTGAATGCTCAATGGCGGATTTGTTTTATTTGGACAGATCATGGACCCAGTGAGGTCGAAATAGTCGATTATCATTAATTATTTGAGGAATATATATGATTCATCATAATGGTATGAGAGCAGTACATCCGGGAGAAATCCTAAAGGAAGAATATATGCTTCCATTAGAACTAAGTTCTAATGCTCTAGCTAAAAAATTGGGTGTAACACCGACTCGTATAAACGATATCGTTCTAGAGCGTCGTGCTATTACAGCAGACACAGCATTACGTTTGGCTCGTTTTTTTGGTGGTGATGCTGAAAGTTGGCTGAACTTACAGCATTTATATGATCTAAAGATTGCATACGAAAAAGCTGGTAAGGCTATTGAAGAAACAATTACGCCCTATGACACTGATTTAGCATTCGCATAGAGCTAGACTCTTTCCCTAAATTTATCCGCAAAAAATGTGGATAATTGCTGAAACAAGAGATTTGAAAAACCAAGATAAAACTATAAATCGTATGTTTTTTAATCTAAATTATAGGCAAGAAGTGCCAAAACCGCCTAAAAAAAAACCGACTTGTTTCCA
>NZ_JBWXUO010000024.1:0-19419 GCF_056711485.1 Acinetobacter sp. N1-1
TTCTTATTGTTTTAGGTTGTGATTTAAACCAACGTGATTCACTTCATTGGAATCCGGACTTAATAAAAAATAGAAAGGTTATTTACATAAACAATCAACTAGAAAAAGTTAACTTACATTATGAACCCGATATAAATATTTTCTCAAACATTGATTTGTTTTTAGATAATATTAATTCAAAAGATTTTTTTAATAAAGATATGTTGCAGTTCAGAAAAAAGTGGGTAAAAAAACTAAAAAATATTCCTTTATACGACAATATAAAATATGAAAAAGGCTGTAATAGTATTCATCCGGGAGATGCAATAAATATATTGGAAGACAAACTATCTAAGAATATTAATGTTGTAGTGGACTCTGGGGCTCATAGAATATTCATGGCTCATTTTTGGAAATCTAAAGGAGGTGGCGATTACCATACATCTAATGTTCTTGCTCCTATGGGGTGGGCAATATGTGCAGGAATTGGTGTAAAACTTGGTGACCCGCAAAAAGAATGCTTAGTCGTTACTGGTGATGGATGCATGTTAATGCATGGTATAGAGATCCAAACTGCTGCAAAATATGGGCTTAAAATTATTTTTGTCATTATGAATAATAATGCACATGGTGCAATTCATATAGATACAATGAAAAAACAAGGTGTTTCTGAAGATTTTTCTAAACTACCAAACCATAATTGGAAGACTTTTGCTGAAAGCTTAGGAGTTAAATCATATTTGATTAAAACACTGAAAGATTTGGAAGACACTCTTGTAAATATAAAATCTGAAAATGGTCCAATTATATTAGATATTGAGGTTGGCAACTATTTTCCACCTAATGATTTTTACTCGCATAGTGTGATGTCTGCTGAAAAAACAGGAGGGTTTAACTTGGTAAACTATACATACTCATCAGGAGTTTACCATGAGCAAGAAACACAAGACGTATACGGCAGAATTTAAAGCTGAAGCGATCAAAGCAATAGAAGCCAATCAAGGCAATGTATCCCAAACAGCTAGAGAACTCGGCATTTCCATGCAAACCCTTTCGAACTGGAATACAAAGGCAAAGGCAGGGACTTTAGCCGGTACAAAACAGTATTCACCTGATCTAAATGCTTTACTCGAAGAAAATAAAAAACTTAAACAGCAGCTTAAAACAGCCGAAATGGAACGTGAATTTCTAAAAAAGGCAGCAGCGTACTTTGCCAAAGAAAGTCAGTAAGGTACGCCTATATGAAATCGCAAAGACACTTATTTCCTATTATTTTGATGGCTCGCTTACTTCACGTATCAGTTTCATGCTTTTATGATTGGCTAAAACAAGGTGTGAGTAAACAATCAATTCAGCGAAATCAACAAGCAATTTTGGTCAAAATAGCACATGAGGAAACGAAACAGAGCTATGGCTATATTCGTTTAACCAAGCATTTACAGGCTCAGGGCGTAAAAATTAGTGCCTATGCCGTTCGTCAGATAAAAAAGTTAAATCAGCTGTATTGTAAGCGCCACAAGCGTTTCAAAAGAACAACGAACAGTGACCATAACCGAGCGATCTATCCAAATTTGCTTGAACAACAATTCTCAATGATTAAACCAAATCAAGCGTGGTCGAGTGATATTACGTATATATGGACAACTGAAGGCTGGTTGTACTTAGCAGCTGTAAAAGACCTTTACACGAAACAAGTGGTTGGCTACAGCTTAAATGAGCGTATGACAGCCAAGCTTGTTTGTGATGCATTGAATATGGCTATTCGCAATCAAAAACCAACTAAGGACCTCATTGTGCATTCAGACAGAGGCAGCCAATATTGCGGTCATGAATATCGAAACTTACTTGAAAAATGTGGCTTTCAGGGTTCAATGAGCAAGCGTGGCGATTGTTACGATAATGCACCGATTGAAAGCTTCTGGGGCATACTCAAAAACGAATTGGTGCATCATCATAGCTATAAAACGAGGGAAGAAGCCAAAGCGGAGATTACAAAATACATAGAGTTATTTTATAATCAACGAAGAATTCAAAAAGGTTTGGATTTTAAGACACCAAATCAAATGGCAGAGGACTTTTGCAAGTTGGCTGCCTAAAATCTCCCAAGTGAAAGTCTCCTGATAATTCAGCACACATCAATTAATATAAACTGGCGTAACACAACATTAAAAGAGTTTACCATATCTTTTAACATTCACTTAGTAGCTAGATTTTTAGCTTAATCTAATAGCGATTGACTCCTAAAATATTAGAAATCAATCTCTTATTATTTATATGATATTTAAGATGAAATTATTTGTATACATGGTAAGTCGCATAAGTTTTAATAGCTACATTTGTTTGTACACCACTTGCCTGTCTGTTTGAATCCCAGTGATAAATACTTGTTCTATCAGGTCGAGGGCTTATACCTCCCCATTTACTATCTGTTCCATTACACTTACCACCAGTTTGTATGTATGCACCCTTATATACACCTTGTTTCCAACGACGTACCACAACTTGAATAGGTTGAGCTGTATATCCTGGATTTAGTGATATATTCCATCCAAATGTTGTTGTAACTGTTTGTGTTTTAGAAAATCCTGCATTTATACTACCAGGAAGGCGTTCACCAACTGTAGGAAGTTTATCAAGATTTAATGTTCCCCCCACATTAAAAGCATAAGCAGTTGAGACAGCTTTACTCCATTGGTAATCACACCTTTGAACACCTGTAGTTGGACATTTATATGGCTGACCACGCCATATCCAATCATCCCATGTATTTCTAGCTTGCTGTTGGTAAATTAGCTGGGAGTTATCTCCTAATATTACTGGTTCATTATGAGGATAAAGACATTCATCAGCAAAAGCTTGAGTCATTGATGCAATTATAAGTATAGATAATGTAATATATTTCATGTTTATCTCCTTATAGACCGAATATATCATTTACAGTATTTGATACATTATCATTTGTACCTGATGCTTTTGATCCATATACACTTGATGAAATAGGTGTCATATCATAACCACTATCATTTATACTTTTTTTGATCATAATAGCTTCAGAATTCACAGAGAATCCTATTAATTGTTTAGCAAGTGTTTGAGCAGTTCCCATACCTGCTTTAGCATCAATAATAATAGTAAGCCCTTGATCTAAATATTTTAGAATTTGAGATATTTGAGCTGAAGATATAGGTTTACTACTATCAATAATGATAGTGTCATAATTTTGTGAACTAGTTTTAAAATTTTGATTAAGTTGTTGAAAAACAAAACCTGATTGCCCATTGACAGGGTAAATAACTTTTTGTGCAGGTTTATCATCATAATTAATTAAATCTTCTGCAAAAGTAGAAGTACTCCCCAATACTACTGCTGCAATTAATGCCATAACCATCTTATTACATTTAAACAATTTTAAAGCCTCTTTATATTTTAAAATAAGTTATAGTAAAGCCATCTTAGCTTTACTATTCTTAGTATATGAAATTTATATTTAAGTATCATTATTAATAAGTGACATAATAATTTTTGATATATGCTGAAAAAACAGGAAGCTACATACATTCATAAAGTGATGTCTGCTGAAAAAACAGGAGGGTTTAACTTGGTAAACTATACATACTCATCAGGAGTTTACCATGAGCAAGAAACACAAGACGTATACGGCAGAATTTAAAGCTGAAGCGATCAAAGCAATAGAAGCCAATCAAGGCAATGTATCCCAAACAGCTAGAGAACTCGGCATTTCCATGCAAACCCTTTCGAACTGGAATACAAAGGCAAAGGCAGGGACTTTAGCCGGTACAAAACAGTATTCACCTGATCTAAATGCTTTACTCGAAGAAAATAAAAAACTTAAACAGCAGCTTAAAATAGCCGAAATGGAACGTGAATTTCTAAAAAAGGCAGCAGCGTACTTTGCCAAAGAAAGTCAGTAAGGTACGCCTATATGAAATCGCAAAGACACTTATTTCCTATTATTTTGATGGCTCGCTTACTTCACGTATCAGTTTCATGCTTTTATGATTGGCTAAAACAAGGTGTGAGTAAACAATCAATTCAGCGAAATCAACAAGCAATTTTGGTCAAAATAGCACATGAGGAAACGAAACAGAGCTATGGCTATATTCGTTTAACCAAGCATTTACAGGCTCAGGGCGTAAAAATTAGTGCCTATGCCGTTCGTCAGATAAAAAAGTTAAATCAGCTGTATTGTAAGCGCCACAAGCGTTTCAAAAGAACAACGAACAGTGACCATAACCGAGCGATCTATCCAAATTTGCTTGAACAACAATTCTCAATGATTAAACCAAATCAAGCGTGGTCGAGTGATATTACGTATATATGGACAACTGAAGGCTGGTTGTACTGATGTGTGCTGAATTATCAGGAGACTTTCACTTGGGAGATTTTAGGCAGCCAACTTGCAAAAGTCCTCTGCCATTTGATTTGGTGTCTTAAAATCCAAACCTTTTTGAATTCTTCGTTGATTATAAAATAACTCTATGTATTTTGTAATCTCCGCTTTGGCTTCTTCCCTCGTTTTATAGCTATGATGATGCACCAATTCGTTTTTGAGTATGCCCCAGAAGCTTTCAATCGGTGCATTATCGTAACAATCGCCACGCTTGCTCATTGAACCCTGAAAGCCACATTTTTCAAGTAAGTTTCGATATTCATGACCGCAATATTGGCTGCCTCTGTCTGAATGCACAATGAGGTCCTTAGTTGGTTTTTGATTGCGAATAGCCATATTCAATGCATCACAAACAAGCTTGGCTGTCATACGCTCATTTAAGCTGTAGCCAACCACTTGTTTCGTGTAAAGGTCTTTTACAGCTGCTAAGTACAACCAGCCTTCAGTTGTCCATATATACGTAATATCACTCGACCACGCTTGATTTGGTTTAATCATTGAGAATTGTTGTTCAAGCAAATTTGGATAGATCGCTCGGTTATGGTCACTGTTCGTTGTTCTTTTGAAACGCTTGTGGCGCTTACAATACAGCTGATTTAACTTTTTTATCTGACGAACGGCATAGGCACTAATTTTTACGCCCTGAGCCTGTAAATGCTTGGTTAAACGAATATAGCCATAGCTCTGTTTCGTTTCCTCATGTGCTATTTTGACCAAAATTGCTTGTTGATTTCGCTGAATTGATTGTTTACTCACACCTTGTTTTAGCCAATCATAAAAGCATGAAACTGATACGTGAAGTAAGCGAGCCATCAAAATAATAGGAAATAAGTGTCTTTGCGATTTCATATAGGCGTACCTTACTGACTTTCTTTGGCAAAGTACGCTGCTGCCTTTTTTAGAAATTCACGTTCCATTTCGGCTGTTTTAAGCTGCTGTTTAAGTTTTTTATTTTCTTCGAGTAAAGCATTTAGATCAGGTGAATACTGTTTTGTACCGGCTAAAGTCCCTGCCTTTGCCTTTGTATTCCAGTTCGAAAGGGTTTGCATGGAAATGCCGAGTTCTCTAGCTGTTTGGGATACATTGCCTTGATTGGCTTCTATTGCTTTGATCGCTTCAGCTTTAAATTCTGCCGTATACGTCTTGTGTTTCTTGCTCATGGTAAACTCCTGATGAGTATGTATAGTTTACCAAGTTAAACCCTCCTGTTTTTTCAGCAGACATCATCATTATGATTAGTGGTTTTTGGATTCTAGTTGCTAGTTTGCTATTTGCAGTAATGGGTTTTTTAGTTAAAAAAGCATCTATAGATATAAGTTTATTAAATATTTTATTTTATCGAACTTTAGTTAATTTAATACTTTGTTTTTTTATTTTAAAAATAAAAAAACAAAGTATTAAAACACAATTCTTAAAATTAAACTTATATAGGGCTGTTTTAGGTAATTTAGCAATGTATTGCAATTTTTATGCAGTTGCTAAACTTCCCATTGCTGCTGCAACTGCATTGATGTATACCAATCCAGTTTTTCAAACTTTAATTGTTTTTACTACGAGTAATAAAAAAAAATCTTACCTTATTTTTGTTGTAATATTTCTATCACTATTAGGTATTTATTGTCTTTTAGACCCACATTTTACAGATTTTTCAGGAACAGTTATAGGTTTATTAGCAGCTATATTAACAGCTTTTGCATACTTTAATGTAAAACAGCTTATTAGTGCAGGTGAATCAGATATTAGAGTCGTTTTCTATTTTTCATTAGTAGGGGTTGTTATATCATTCATTAATCAGCTGTTTTCAGGATTTTACTTACCTTCTATTTTTCAAATTTATTTGTTAATAGGCATAGGAGTCAGCGGTAGTTTTGGGCAGATATCTCTAACAAAAGCATATGGTTATGGTAACCCAATTGTAATATCTACTTTATCATATAGTACAATTATTTTTTCAACTTTGTTAGGATACTATTTTTTAGGAGAACGAATATCTTTAAAAATGGCATTTGGAATACTACTAATAATTACTGCAGGAGTAATGGTGATTCTTCTTAATAAACATACCAATATAAAATAGAATAGTTAGTATGTATTTTTGTCCATTTTTTTAGAGTTATATTATTTTTATAATAAAAATAATATAACTTTGTAAGTCCATGATATGGAAAATGTATCTAATAACACTAAACTATATAGAATACTAATATTTCTATCACTTGGTTTAATGGCAGCACTGCTTAATAGTAGTACCCCAACCCCCTTATATCCAATATATCAAGCAAAATTAAATTTAACAGCTGTTAACTTAACTGCTATATATGGGGCCTATGCTGCTGGAGTTCTATGTTCACTATTGAGTATAAGTAAGCTAGCACATAAAACTAGGGATTTGAGAAAATTAATAATACCAGCTTTAATAATTGTATTTTTAGGATCATACCTATTTTCTGTGTCTAATTCATTCATCTCTTTATGTTTGGGACGTCTTTTGGCGGGTGTAGGTACTGGTGCACTAACAGGAGCTGCTAACTTAGCCTTAGTAAAATTTACGAAAAATGATAATGGAAAGTTAGCAGCTCTGATAGCCTCTTTTTCCTTTACTTTGGGTCTTGCTTTAGGGCCAATTTTTAGCAGTGTTGCACTACACTTTTCTTTTTACCCAACGGTAACACCTTTTGTAGTAATCATGGCTATAGCTACTTTGAGTATAATAGGTATATTCTTATGCTGGCCTAAAAATAGTGTACCTGATGTAAAACAAAATAGAGAAGATGATAAACATACGCCTGATAAACTAATAAAAGCATTAGACAAGGCAGGACCACGTTATTTACTAGCCTCGTTTTCCTTGTTTTTTTGTTGGGGAATTGCTGCAGTGATACTAGCTGTCGGTCCTAGTATTTCAGAGAAAATTCTACATGCTCAAAATAGCCAGATTTTTGGATATTTGGTTGCAATATATCTATTAATTGCTGGATTCAGTCAGATTATATGTCGAAAATTTGAAGCGGAGAAATCATTAAAATATGGTTATATTGCACAAATAATTTCTTTATTTCTATATTTGGTTTCTATTATAAAAATAAATTTTATATTTTCATTATTAGGTTTAGCTGTTGGTGGCTATGCATATGGAGCCGTTTTTGTTGGTAGTGCGACTTTAGTAAATAAAATTGTTCCAAAGCATAATCATGCAAAACTAATTTCTGTATTTTACATAATAGCTTATATTGCAAATTGGATACCTCTAATTCTTGGTATTTTTATTGATAAATATGGTCTTTATACCTCTTCATATTACTTATTAACATGTATTATTTTTATAAGTTTAGGACTATTATTCACTCAAACAATTCTCCAATCTAGAAATAATATAGCTAATGTAACTAGCACTTAAAGTTTGAGAAATTGGTCAAAATAATATTTATATTTCCACATACTAAAACTCAATATAGTTTGTAATCTATATTGAGTTTTAGTATGTGGAAATCATTACAACAGATTTATGTAATGAGTGGCTTGAAAAGCAAGATCAGTCTGAATAGCTACTCATTTTGGGGATTTTATATATAGAACAGTCTAAACTTAGAATGTTAAAAATTGATTTTTTCATCTAAAGCCTTACCCGCTTTAAAGGTTATAGCCTCTTTTGTCTCAATCTTAATAACTTCATTTGTTTTAGGATTACGTCCTAAGCTTTCTGCTCTTTTTTTACTGCAAATGTTCCAAAGCCGATCAAGCGAATATTCTTGCTTTCAACTAAACCCTCTTCCAATGTTTCAAGAACAGCATTAAGTATGGCTCTCGATTCTTCTTGGGTGCAAGTTTGGCAAGTAACTCTGCTTTGTTCATAACTAATCCTTGAATGATAAAGCTAGCTTAATGAGTGTTGAGCTTCATAATATTTAATAAAATATTTTCAACCGTTTTTTGGGTTGATTTATCTTGTGTATCAAACCAATGATTAAATTGATTCACAGTCGCTGATTCATCTTTGATTTTACGCGTTGCTAGAAACTCTTGGAAAGGGATTGCAGCCTTAAAATCTTTTTCTGTCAATTCAGGAATATCAGAGAAATCGATTTCTTCATCTTTAATTTCAGAGATCTCTTTCATTCGTGTGGGGTTTGCTCTTTGAGCAAGTACCTCTTCAAGTGTTTTAGTGACTATTGCCATTGTTTAACCTCACCTTTACTCAATTTTCGTGCTGAAATAATGCGAGTAATTTCCTCACCATTTTCATCCCTGTAAGTATGTGCGACAAGCAAAATATTGTAACTATCTAACATTCTACCAACTGCTAAATATACTTCTTCATTTGTATTGGTTGTTGTATCTGGAACAATTTTTAGCATTGGATCAGCAAATATAAGCATTGCATCTTCAAAGCTAATTTTATGCTTTTTTTGATTCTTCTGGTTTTTAATCTCATCCCACTCATATTTCATGACTAAATCTTTTCATCTAATCCAAAAAGTATTCTGTCACGATTTTCTGTTAAATACTTATCTAAATCAGCAAGTATTTTTTCTTTATTTTCATCATTCTGCATTTTCTTCAATAGGTAAGATCCGAGCAGAATCTTTCTGCGAGTATCATCTTTTCGTTCTTGCTCTTTTTTCTTAATTCTTTCTCTTGCTTCGAATGCTTGTTTTTGTGCTTTTAGCTGTTTGAGTTTTTCAGATTGTTGTTCAATTTTCTCATCTAATGTGAGCTTTTTAGTCACTTTTTTTTCAGTACTCATCATGTCTACCAAGTCAGGGATTATTCTCGATCATAAAAGCCTTTGAACTAAAGTTCAAGACGCTATATGATACTCAAAGAATCCCGAAGTGAAGCAAGGGCGCACTTATCCATTGAAAAAATATAACTGCGTTATATTTTTTCAATGGTAAGCACGAAAGGGGTTTCACCCCTTTACCCCAAAAGCACTATTAATAAATAACGAAGAGTAAAAAATTGGCGATATATCATTTTTCAGTTAAGAACATAAGTCGAAGTGAGGGCCGCAGTGCTGTCGCTTGCGCTGCTTATCGTGCTGCTGAAAAACTGATAGATAATAAATACGGCAAAGTACAAGATTACACTCGAAAATTAGGTGTTGAACTTGCTCAGATTTATGCACCTGACAATATAAGTACTGATCTATTGAGTCGAAACGAACTGTGGAATGCTGTTGAAGATCGAGAAAATCGAAAAGATGCCACACTGGCGAGAGAGTTTGAAATTGCATTTCCACATGAACTCAACCAAGAACAACGAAAAGAAATGCTCAATGACTTATGCAAAAAAATTGTTCAAAAATACAATGTCGTTGTAGATGCTGCGATTCATGCCCCACATAAAAATAATGATTCTGATGATCGGAACTACCATGCTCACATCCTATTTACGACGAGATCCATTGATCTAGAAACAGGACTTTTTGCAGATAAAAAATATCGTGACTTCAACAAAGAAAAAGGCAGTAAAACAGTCAAAGAATGGCGTGCTGAATTTGCAGAACTTATTAATCATCACTTAGAAAAAGCTGGCTTTAGTCATGTCGTTGTAGATCATCGTAGTTATGCAGAGCAAAATATTGAAAAACAAGCGACACAGCATGAAGGGCCTGCTGTCACTGCTTTACGCAGACAGTATGAACGAGAAAATAAAAAACCAGTGAATGAGCGAAAGTCCAAGATTGTGTTGCCAGAAGTCGCAAAAAAGAACGATGCCATTAAAGCTTTTAATTTAAATCTTGAAATCAGGGCTACAGAACAACTGCTATCAAAAATGAAGAGTGAAGCAAATAAAAAAGCTTTTGAAAACATTATCAATAATGCAAAACAGCAAAATGATAATACCAAAGCGGATATTTTTGACCGGTTAAATGCAAGCATTGAGAAGTTTAAAAAAGAATCTCTATTTTCACAGCTTAACGCTCGTATTGAAGAACAAGCAAATGCTGCAAAACAAGAACAAGAAATGATTGAATCTCAAAGCGTTAAGCATGAAAGTATAGAGAAAGAGGCTGAAGTACAGCCTAAGCCTGAACCGAAAAAAGCAGAGCCACAACAGAAAAACTCAACAGATCACAGTCAAAGTTTTGATTGTTAAACTGGGGATTCACTATGAGTGAACAACACATTACAGCCATGCTAACAGAGATGTCATCTACGCTACAGATACTATCTCAAGTACTTGAGCACGAGAAAACAAAACATTTTGAACTACTGACCGAACTGAATACTCGTATTACGGATTCACAAGAAAATATCAAAACTGATATTCATGATTTTATAACAAACATTGAATTAACTGAGCTTGCAAGTGTTGTTCATCAATCCAGCAACAATATCAAAAAACAGCAAACCAATCTTAAGCATTTAGATGATGAAATTCAGCAAATATCTACACATGTGAATAACAGCATTGAAACACTTGAGCATAATACAGAATATCTGACTGAGAAAATTGAAGAGAGTAGTCAGTTAATTGGTTCTAATCTGATTAAACAGATATCACTCAATGTTAAAGATAACATTACAACACAATTTATTAACCAATTTAAAGAACAGAATCAACAGCTTGTTTCGGAAATATCTGAAGCAAATGAAACTGCTGTACGTGGGTCAATAGTCATTTATAAGCGTTTGACTGAGGCAGTTGAAACAGTTAAAGAACAACATCATTCTAGCCTTGAAGATTTTAGAAATCATGTTGATTCTTTTAATAAAAAAATGACAGCTGCCATTAAGCGTGTTGATCAGGCATTTTTAGATGTGCAAGAAAAGAATAAACAAAACATGGATAAGCTCTATGATTCATGTGCCACGTTCCAAGAGCAAGTTATTAAAAAACTAAATACTGAAACAGCTCAAATCAATGAAATATTTGACCAAAAAATTACGGATATTTCTAAAAGAATGGATGATCAAATCAGTCAATCTTTTGAAAAAATGAGTGATGTTGAGCAAAAAATTAATGAAAAAAATGAGAAAATCACTGCAAATTTAGAGAGAAATACGGAAAAAAGCCTAGGAATAACGCAAAAAATTATAGAAAAACAAGAAGTCTTATATCGAAATTTATGTGACAAACTGACTATTAAATATTTTGCTCTCAATACAATTTCTATTCTTTTTGTGGTGTTCATCATTTTGGTTGGCTTCAATATCGCAGCATCAAAACGATATTCAGAAATATCTGACTTCAATAATGCATTGGTCAGTCAAAATCAAAAATTATTAGCAGACAACACAAAATTATCTCAGCTTAGAGTTTATTCGCTCAACTTTACGAAACAGTCGATAAATGAGGTTAGGAAGAAGTTTCCAGAGCTACAAGTTACTCTTAATTGCAAATCACTCGATTAAAGGCTGTAGGGCCTTATTTTTATTAGCCAAGTTAGTTAGGTAGCAGAAGTGATTAAACTCTTCCTTAAGAAGCCTTAGAGCTCCATATACAAGTATATGTAACTATGTTTTAAGACTTTTTAAAGATAGTTAACTACTCCCAGTTCACTTTTATAAACTTTAAATTTAGTATTTCTATTTTAGCTAGTGTCTAAAATTACATTAGATTATTCTTTTATATGATTACATTTACTTCTGTATATCAAAGCTCAACTGAATTTTTTATTTAAAAATAATAATTTTAATAATTTTAATAATTTTAATAATTTTAATAATTTTACGCCCATTTTTTTTTATTAAAATCAATACCTTAAAGGTGTATATCTATACGTTTATATCGTCTTATCTATACGTTTATATCGTCTTATCTATACGTTTATATCGTCTTATCTATACGTTTATATCGTATTGATATACCTTAAAAATTAAAGTAATATAAAATACATTAAATAATAGAGTATTATAATTTGGCTAGTGATCTAATTATAAAAAATAATGCATTAATTGACGCAAGTTATACATTAAGTCTTGTAGAGCAACGTCTAATAGGTTTGGCTTTAGTCAAAGCAAATAATCAACGACAGGAAGTTACAAGTAATACAATACTTACTATACATGCCAGTGAATATGCAGAGCAGTTTAATACATCACAAGATATGGCTTATAGATCCTTAAAAGAAGCATCAGAGCGTTTATTCTTACGATATTTTTCTTATACTTTGTATGGTCTGGATTTTGGACAAAATAGTACCTTTAAACCTCCTAAAAAACTAAAGAGTTCAGATGTCTCAACTGTGATGAAGTCAAGGTGGGTACAAAAGGTGGGCTACACTGAAAAACTTGGATTACTACATTTTCAATTTACTGATGATGTTGTTAGTCTAATTTCAAATTCCAAAGAATACTTTACAAGTTATTACCTATCGCAGACGGTTGAATTTACTAGTACTTATGCAACACGGCTTTTTGAATTATTAATGAAGTGGGAAAGTGTAGGACATATTCCATTTATTGAGATGGAAAAACTCAGAGGTGTGCTTGGCATAGATAAAAAACAATATAAAATTATTTCCAATTTTAAGCTACGTGTATTAGATATTGCAGTAGAACAAGTGAATCAGTTTTCCGATTATACTATTAAGTATGAACAGCATAAACAGGGACGTATAATTACAGGTTTTTCATTCAAATTTAAACAAAAGAATCCGAAGAAAGTCCCTTCAGGTAGTTTAAAAGATAAAAATACTATTGATTTATTTACAGGATTAACTGAAAAACAAATTAGATTTTTTGCACATAAACTTGCTCACGATCACGATTTTGCTAGTAAAAATGCAGAACCAGGAGAAGACTATATCGATCTTGAAAGAAGGCTTATCTTAAAGCTAGCTCATCACGATTTTGTGCAACAAAACATCAATACTTTGGATAGACTTGGATTTAAGACAAAATGTTAAATCCAGTTTAATAGATATTTAGCTTCATAACATTTAACAAAATATTTTCAAACGTTTGCTGAGTTGATTTATCTTTTATTTTATTAGCTTATAGAAATACCTAGGTAGTTTAAGAAGGATGTAGGCTAACTACTAAATAAAATTATTTCTTTGTAAATGAAGTTTATAATATTTTTTCCACAAAAATCTTTAAATCTTTTAGAGGTACTTAAAATTGCATTTAAAAATTTATCAAATTGAAAATATGTAATTCTAGTAAAAAGTATTGTATTGTTAATTTAATTTTTAATTAAATGGATATATAAATTGATCATAGTTACCGTTACTTATAAAAAAGAATTAGAGTTTGTCGATAAATTTTTAGACAGTCATATTAGTTTTTTAGATGAGTACTATACTAAAAATAAATTTTTAGTTTCTGGTCGACGTGCTAATAGAGTTGGTGGTGTAATTGTTGTTATAAACTCTTCTTTACAAGAGGCTCAACTCATAATGAAAAAAGATCCATTTTATCAGAATGAAATTGCTAATTATGAATATATGGAGTTTTCACCCTCAAAATTTCAGAATGAAATTAAAGAATATTGTCAAAAGAATTAGAGTTCAAGCCTACTTAGATAAATATATCCATCTGAATTAGAAAATTCAGATGGATTTTCTTTATCTAGAATTAAAAAAACTTTCTAAGACATCTATAACTACTCGTACTTTTTTTGTTTTTTGTATGTCAGGATGAATGACTAACCAAATATCTACTATGTCATATAATTCAGGAAAAATTCTAGTAATATTTAACTCTTTATTAGCTATAAATGTTGATAATAAGCTAATTCCTAGATTCCTCTTTGTTGCTTCTAGAAGAGATAGTTGAGAGTTAGCCTGGAATATGACATTTTCTTCTGATATTTCAAAGCCTAGAAGATTATTCCAATGTCTTGGAACAAGATGTTTTTGAAACATTAATAAATTATGATTTTCTAAATCTTTATGGTCTGAAGGACTACCTTTTTTTATAAGGTAGTCTTTTGATGCAAATAATCCCATTTCTATTGTATTTAATTTTCTTATTATTAAATTTTTGGCTTCAGGTTTAGATCCTCTTATTGCTAAATCAACTTCTCCATATGAGATATTAGAAAGGTTAATCGATGTTATTAAAGATATTTTTAGATTTGGATAAAGTATATTTATTTTTTCTAAAGCAGGTATTACAAAACTTTGGGCTATAGTATCTGTTGTTGCTATTGTAATATGCCCATATAGGTTTGAGTTAGTATCATTTATTTTACTGTTAATCTTTTGAATAGATTTCTCTATTTCTAAAACATGAGGTAATAGTTGTTCTCCAATAGGGCTCAGAATAATTTTTTTAGGAGTACGGATAAATAGCTTAGTATCTATGTGCTTTTCAAAAGCCAAAATTCTTCTACTAACTGTTGCTTGGTCTACATTTAGCTCTAAAGCAGCCTTAGTTAAGTTATTGGTTCGTGAAATTAATAAGAAAAAGCGTAGATCATCCCAGTTACGTACTAATCGTTCAATATTTCTGCATATTACCATTATTAAGGTCTAACATAAAATCTATAAAAATAAAATAGATATTATATTGCAAAAAAGCATAATTGACTTGTATTTTTAAGTATTTATTATTTTTAATAAAATGTTATATATATCGAATTGTTAATTTATATATAACATTTTTGGGAAAAATGTAAATGGGTTCAGTCATTCATGGTGATAATCAAATTAATGCAATAGATAATGCAACGGTTATAATTTCATCATTATCAACACATGGTATTAATCATATTTTTTTAGTACCAGGAAAGTTAATATATCCTTTTATAAGAGCAATTGAAAACGAAAAAAATATTACAGGAATAATGGCTGCTCATGAATCAGCAGCTGGATATATGGCTGATGGTTATGCTCGTGTTACATCTAAATTTGGAGTTTGTTTAGCTATTTCAGGCCCAGGGGTCATGAATCTAGTTCCTGCTATGGCTGCAGCAGAATCTGATAAAATTCCAGTTTTATACTTAGCTGGCGGCATTTCTACATATCATGAAGCACAAGGTGCATTTCAAGATGGATCTTGTTCAGGTATTAATGAAACAAATATGATTTCTATGCTGTTTAAAAATTCTTTTGAGATAAAAAATTCTTATAATTTAAAGCATTATTTTAAAAGAGTCCTGCATTCATTAAACTCGGATTTTTCAAATCGGGCTTATTTAAGCCTTCCTATAGATATTCAAAAAGCAAAAGCTTCTTTTAGTCTTAAAAATGAAGAAAACATTATAGATGACAGATATGAAATGGTTGTTGATTATCGTGGAGTCATTAAAGTATTAGACTTATTAAATACTTATCAAAAAATAGCTGTATTAGTAGGAAGTTGTTTAAATAATAAAAAAAGCAGTAGCCTTCTTCTAGAATTTGCAAAAAAATATCATATTCCTATAACGACAAGCTTATCTGGAAAAGGGTCTTTTCCAGAAAATAATGAGCTTTCTTTAGGGATATATGGGTTCGCTGGAAATAAGTGTGCAATTGATACTATACACAATGAAATTGATGTTCTTATTGTTTTAGGTTGTGATTTAAACCAACGTGATTCACTTCATTGGAATCCGGACTTAATAAAAAATAGAAAGGTTATTTACATAAACAATCAACTAGAAAAAGTTAACTTACATTATGAACCCGATATAAATATTTTCTCAAACATTGATTTGTTTTTAGATAATATTAATTCAAAAGATTTTTTTAATAAAGATATGTTGCAGTTCAGAAAAAAGTGGGTAAAAAAACTAAAAAATATTCCTTTATACGACAATATAAAATATGAAAAAGGCTGTAATAGTATTCATCCGGGAGATGCAATAAATATATTGGAAGACAAACTATCTAAGAATATTAATGTTGTAGTGGACTCTGGGGCTCATAGAATATTCATGGCTCATTTTTGGAAATCTAAAGGAGGTGGCGATTACCATACATCTAATGTTCTTGCTCCTATGGGGTGGGCAATATGTGCAGGAATTGGTGTAAAACTTGGTGACCCGCAAAAAGAATGCTTAGTCGTTACTGGTGATGGATGCATGTTAATGCATGGTATAGAGATCCAAACTGCTGCAAAATATGGGCTTAAAATTATTTTTGTCATTATGAATAATAATGCACATGGTGCAATTCATATAGATACAATGAAAAAACAAGGTGTTTCTGAAGATTTTTCTAAACTACCAAACCATAATTGGAAGACTTTTGCTGAAAGCTTAGGAGTTAAATCATATTTGATTAAAACACTGAAAGATTTGGAAGACACTCTTGTAAATATAAAATCTGAAAATGGTCCAATTATATTAGATATTGAGGTTGGCAACTATTTTCCACCTAATGATTTTTACTCGCATAGTGTGATGTCTGCTGAAAAAACAGGAGGGTTTAACTTGGTAAACTATACATACTCATCAGGAGTTTACCATGAGCAAGAAACACAAGACGTATACGGCAGAATTTAAAGCTGAAGCGATCAAAGCAATAGAAGCCAATCAAGGCAATGTATCCCAAACAGCTAGAGAACTCGGCATTTCCATGCAAACCCTTTCGAACTGGAATACAAAGGCAAAGGCAGGGACTTTAGCCGGTACAAAACAGTATTCACCTGATCTAAATGCTTTACTCGAAGAAAATAAAAAACTTAAACAGCAGCTTAAAACAGCCGAAATGGAACGTGAATTTCTAAAAAAGGCAGCAGCGTACTTTGCCAAAGAAAGTCAGTAAGGTACGCCTATATGAAATCGCAAAGACACTTATTTCCTATTATTTTGATGGCTCGCTTACTTCACGTATCAGTTTCATGCTTTTATGATTGGCTAAAACAAGGTGTGAGTAAACAATCAATTCAGCGAAATCAACAAGCAATTTTGGTCAAAATAGCACATGAGGAAACGAAACAGAGCTATGGCTATATTCGTTTAACCAAGCATTTACAGGCTCAGGGCGTAAAAATTAGTGCCTATGCCGTTCGTCAGATAAAAAAGTTAAATCAGCTGTATTGTAAGCGCCACAAGCGTTTCAAAAGAACAACGAACAGTGACCATAACCGAGCGATCTATCCAAATTTGCTTGAACAACAATTCTCAATGATTAAACCAAATCAAGCGTGGTCGAGTGATATTACGTATATATGGACAACTGAAGGCTGGTTGTACTTAGCAGCTGTAAAAGACCTTTACACGAAACAAGTGGTTGGCTACAGCTTAAATGAGCGTATGACAGCCAAGCTTGTTTGTGATGCATTGAATATGGCTATTCGCAATCAAAAACCAACTAAGGACCTCATTGTGCATTCAGACAGAGGCAGCCAATATTGCGGTCATGAATATCGAAACTTACTTGAAAAATGTGGCTTTCAGGGTTCAATGAGCAAGCGTGGCGATTGTTACGATAATGCACCGATTGAAAGCTTCTGGGGCATACTCAAAAACGAATTGGTGCATCATCATAGCTATAAAACGAGGGAAGAAGCCAAAGCGGAGATTACAAAATACATAGAGTTATTTTATAATCAACGAAGAATTCAAAAAGGTTTGGATTTTAAGACACCAAATCAAATGGCAGAGGACTTTTGCAAGTTGGCTGCCTAAAATCTCCCAAGTGAAAGTCTCCTGATAATTCAGCACACATCAATTAATATAAACTGGCGTAACACAACATTAAAAGAGTTTACCATATCTTTTAACATTCACTTAGTAGCTAGATTTTTAGCTTAATCTAATAGCGATTGACTCCTAAAATATTAGAAATCAATCTCTTATTATTTATATGATATTTAAGATGAAATTATTTGTATACATGGTAAGTCGCATAAGTTTTAATAGCTACATTTGTTTGTACACCACTTGCCTGTCTGTTTGAATCCCAGTGATAAATACTTGTTCTATCAGGTCGAGGGCTTATACCTCCCCATTTACTATCTGTTCCATTACACTTACCACCAGTTTGTATGTATGCACCCTTATATACACCTTGTTTCCAACGACGTACCACAACTTGAATAGGTTGAGCTGTATATCCTGGATTTAGTGATATATTCCATCCAAATGTTGTTGTAACTGTTTGTGTTTTAGAAAATCCTGCATTTATACTACCAGGAAGGCGTTCACCAACTGTAGGAAGTTTATCAAGATTTAATGTTCCCCCCACATTAAAAGCATAAGCAGTTGAGACAGCTTTACTCCATTGGTAATCACACCTTTGAACACCTGTAGTTGGACATTTATATGGCTGACCACGCCATATCCAATCATCCCATGTATTTCTAGCTTGCTGTTGGTAAATTAGCTGGGAGTTATCTCCTAATATTACTGGTTCATTATGAGGATAAAGACATTCATCAGCAAAAGCTTGAGTCATTGATGCAATTATAAGTATAGATAATGTAATATATTTCATGTTTATCTCCTTATAGACCGAATATATCATTTACAGTATTTGATACATTATCATTTGTACCTGATGCTTTTGATCCATATACACTTGATGAAATAGGTGTCATATCATAACCACTATCATTTATACTTTTTTTGATCATAATAGCTTCAGAATTCACAGAGAATCCTATTAATTGTTTAGCAAGTGTTTGAGCAGTTCCCATACCTGCTTTAGCATCAATAATAATAGTAAGCCCTTGATCTAAATATTTTAGAATTTGAGATATTTGAGCTGAAGATATAGGTTTACTACTATCAATAATGATAGTGTCATAATTTTGTGAACTAGTTTTAAAATTTTGATTAAGTTGTTGAAAAACAAAACCTGATTGCCCATTGACAGGGTAAATAACTTTTTGTGCAGGTTTATCATCATAATTAATTAAATCTTCTGCAAAAGTAGAAGTACTCCCCAATACTACTGCTGCAATTAATGCCATAACCATCTTATTACATTTAAACAATTTTAAAGCCTCTTTATATTTTAAAATAAGTTATAGTAAAGCCATCTTAGCTTTACTATTCTTAGTATATGAAATTTATATTTAAGTATCATTATTAATAAGTGACATAATAATTTTTGATATATGCTGAAAAAACAGGAAGCTACATACATTCATAAAGTGATGTCTGCTGAAAAAACAGGAGGGTTTAACTTGGTAAACTATACATAC
>NZ_JBWXUO010000004.1:0-2585 GCF_056711485.1 Acinetobacter sp. N1-1
AGGTTAATATTTATTCGGTTTATCAGCGTTTTTAGCTCTAAATATATACAGATCATTCTGACTAATTAATAAACATTTAATTGGTTTTTATCGTTAAAATAAATTATTTGAAGTTTAATCATCGAACTTTTAACTTGTTTTTGACCTTATTTTATTCAAATTCATGTCCTTGATTGTCTTGATCTTGAGATATTTTCGGTTGAGGACGCTTTTCAAGTGTTGGTACAACCTCTTGTACATGGGCTTCACTTCTCATTTGTCTTTCTTTTCGTTCGACATCTTGAGCAAAGCTCTTTTCTCTGAGCATCTCTTCAGTTTGAATAACGCAGTTGCGTAAGGTCTCTATCTTTTTATTTAATTCTGTACGTTCAGGCGGTAATTCAAACTGCCTTTGATATAGATACTGTTCAGCAAGACGACACATCTTGATATTCTCAGCAACGTGATCACGAACTCGTGCAAATACTTGTTCAGGTTTAAAGGTTTGTAGTGCCTCGGTTTGTTCATCTAAGAAAGCTTCATGACAATGGTTGTCAACCAACTGTTTAAGCAGCACGTAAAAAGGAGTACTTTTATACGTTTCAGAGACCGCTTTAAACGCTTGCTTTACATCTAATGATTGACCGTTTTGCCAGTTGTCATAATGCTGTGTATAGACTTCCTTTTCAGCGAGATTATTCGCCTGTTCAATATTATGTTCAAAGCGTTGTCTGACAGACGCTATACGTTGATCCTCTGTCTGTTTTAATTGCTTTTGATGCATGAGATCAGACTTTGCAGAAGAGCTATGTTGGTGATCTAATGCTTTTTGATGTTCTTGTAATTTGAGTTGGATATGCGCCTCAAGTTGGGCATATTCTTGTGGGAAAAACTTCTTATACTCGCGAAAGACCTTAAGCTCTTTTTGTAACGCTCCAACTTTTAACTTCTCATCTTCAATCACTCGAATTGCACGATGATGGGCATCTCGTTCTTTATCCCTTTAGCCGTAAAACCTCGCCCTTCAGGGCGGGGATATAAGGCTGCAATCCGCTAGTCCCCCTTGTGGGGATTAGCTAGGATTGCTAATGCGGTGTTTGCTGTTGTTGAATGTATTGTTTAATAATTCCAATAGGTGCACCACCACATGATGCAGCGAAATAGCTAGGCGACCATAGGGCATTTCCCCATAATTTGTTTCTAATTTCAGGGTGTTTCTTTCGTAAAATACGGCTAGATGCTCCTTTTAGACTATTTACTAGGCTAGAGATAGCAACTTTAGGTGGATAATTTACAAGTAAATGAACATGGTCATGTTCACCGTCAAATTCAACTAACTCTGCTTCAAAGTCTATACAGACACGCTCAAAGACCTCTTTCATGGTTAAAAGCATTTCTTTTGAAAATACATCTCTACGATATTTAGCCACGAAGACTAAATGAACGTGCATGTTAAAAACACAGTGTCGACCTGTTCTAATCTCTTGACTATTACTCATAGACCAAATATATTTAAATAATGAAAACACTTAAATTACGCATAAAAGACAAACATTGCAAGGTGCTAGACCAACTCGCATCTGAGGTGAACTTTGTTTGGAATTATGTCAATGATTTGTGTTTTAAGCATCTCAAAAAAACAGGGAAATTCTTCTCAGCCTATGATGTTGCGAAATACACCAAAGGCACATCAAAAGAGTGTGGCTTGCATAGCCAAACTGTTCAAGCAGTGACAGAAGAACTCATCATAAGACGCAAACAGTTTAAGAAAGCCAAGCTGAATTGGCGTGTAAGTAATAAGAAATCTGCAAGACGTTCACTCGGTTGGATTCCATTCAAAAAAGTTGCTGTGAAGTACGCTGATGGCTATGTTCAATACGGTAAACATCAATTCAAACTATGGGATAGCTACGGACTTTCAAAATACAAAGTTAAGACAGGCTCATTCGTTGAAGATAGTCGTGGGCGTTGGTATGTGTGTTTGGTCGTAGATACACCAAAGATTGAGAAAACAGTATCAACCACAGCAATAGGCATTGATCTAGGGTTAAAAGACCTTGCTACATGCTCAGATGGTGTAAAACTCAAAGCCCCTAAAATATATCGTCAGTATGAACAAAAATTAGGTATTGCTCAAAGAGCTAAGAATCAAAAACGTGTTAAAGCGATTCATGCCAAGATTAAGAATATTAGACAGAATATGTTGCATCAATTCACACATAAACTTGTGAATAGCCATGCAATGATCATTGTTGGCAATGTAAATGCCAAAGCATTGGCACAGACAAAATTAGCTAAGTCTGTACTTGATGCAAGTTGGACGACCTTTCGAACCATGCTCAAGTACAAATGCGAGAACGCAGGCGTATGGTTTGAGGAAGTCAATGAAATGTATACCACCCAAACGTGTTCGTGCTGTAGCTCACGGCTCAGTAGTCCGAAAGGTAGAACAGGTCTTGGAATAAGAGAATGGCAGTGCATGGAGTGCGGTACGCTCCATGATCGGGATATTAACTCAGCACTGAATATTCTTGCGCTCGGACATGAGCGTCTCGCAGGAGGAATCCCCGTCCTTTAGGTCGGGGAGGATGTCAACTGTTTCTATA
>NZ_JBWXUO010000022.1:0-1819 GCF_056711485.1 Acinetobacter sp. N1-1
TCATCTGCTAAAAATTGCCCCTCCCTGAGCAAAGCGAAGGCAAAAAGTTTGAGTGAAACGAAAACATAGGGCAATTTTCATGATGAAAATGGGCTTTTAATGTTTTTAAATGCTTTTAAATGCTTTTCCGATCGCTGTATGCACCATATAGCAATGCTTTCAAGCTCCATTTAAGGACGTTTAGTTACCCATTTAAGGACGTTTAGTTACCCATTTAAGGACGTTTAGTTACCCATTTAAGGACGTTTAGTTACCCATTTAAGACATATTTTTACTTGTCATTTTAGAGACAAATGATAATATGTCTTTAAAATTGCGTTTAGTTACCTAATTATGAGCAAAGATTTAGTTGTAAAAACCAATCGTCTTAACCAAGCTTTCCAAGTCCTAACTCTTGCAGAGTTGCATATTGTTCAGCTTGCAATTGTTGATGCACGAGAAACAGGAACAGGACTAAGTACAGACAAGCCGTTAAGAATTGATGCTATGAGGTATGCAGAAGCATTTGGTACTAGTCGCCAAAATGCTTATCAGCGAATGAAAGAGGCGGAAGATACGTTATTCAATCGTAGATTTAGTTTCTATGATGAAGATGGAAAATTGGTAAAAAGCCGTTGGATACAACAAGTAAAATATCTTGATGATGAGGGAGCAATGGAACTTGCTTTCACAATGGCAGTTGTTCATGGAATCAGTCGAATTGATGGGGTCAAAGAGTTCTTTACACAATATCTTCTAAGCCAAACTGCCAAACTCTCAAGTGTATATTCTGCAAGGCTTTACGAACTTCTGATTCAGTGGAAAAGCGTTGGTAAAACCCCTGTTTTTGGGCTAGATAGTTTCAGAGATCAGTTAGGAATTGGGGTTAATGAATACAAAGCAATGAGTGACTTTAAAAAGCGTGTTCTTGAACCTGCAATTAGGGAAATCAACGAACAGACAGACATCACAGCGAGTTATGAGCAACACAAAAAAGGGCGTGTGATTACAGGGTTCTCATTCAAGTTCAAGCAGAAGCCAAAACAAGCTCAAATTGCCTCAGAAACGCCAAAAAGAGATCAAACAGAGGAACAACCCCTAAAACCGCTTACAGAGCCTCAAATCGCAAAATACAGCGCAATTCTGTGCAAATTAGGCAGTCTTTCAGACCTAAGTAACTTCCCAGACTATCCAACCTTTGCAAATTGGCTTGGAAATATCTTAAGAGATCCAAAAAACAGTAATCAAGAAACCGTAAAACGAGTTTTCAAAGCATTGGAAACAGAAACGGATTATTCAAAATTAAAAACTTAGTCATGACTAAGTTTTTAATTCCCCGAAGTGAAACAAAGGGCGCACTTACCCGCTTTTTTAATTTCATTCAAAAAGTGGACGTTGCGTAAGGGGTTTTAGCCCTTAACCCAAAATCAAAAGCGGTAATCAAAAAAGATAAAAAAAAGTAGATATTTTTATATCTACTTTTTTAAAAACAAACAAACAGATTTATAGCTAGGTGACCGTAAATCTATTTTGATACTGCCATATTTTTTGATTATAAGCAAAATTAACAAAGCTCACGGAGTGTGAGCGACCAAAAGAAATTTCGATTATCCCCCTCCTTGATTACCGCTTTTTTCAGCATAAAAAATCATGCAAATTTTTACTATCGTGCGCTTTTGCTTTTGAAAAGACACGAGCGCAGCGAAGTGCCATTTTTGCTCTTGATTTTGCTTTTTTGGGTGTCGGGGGTGAAACCCCTGATCCCAGTAGCACAAAAGGGACGAAGTCCCCTCTTGTGTATGCTGGCTTATAAGCTTTTAAAATCTCTTTTCCTCTCCCG
>NZ_JBWXUO010000009.1:0-3562 GCF_056711485.1 Acinetobacter sp. N1-1
TGAACATGACCATGTTCATTTACTTGTAAATTATCCACCTAAAGTTGCTATCTCTAGCCTAGTAAATAGTCTAAAAGGAGCATCTAGCCGTATTTTACGAAAGAAACACCCTGAAATTAGAAACAAATTATGGGGAAATGCCCTATGGTCGCCTAGCTATTTCGCTGCATCATGTGGTGGTGCACCTATTGGAATTATTAAACAATACATTCAACAACAGCAAACACCGCATTAGCAATCCTAGCTAATCCCCACAAGGGGGACTAGCGGATTGCAGCCTTATATCCCCGCCCTGAAGGGCGAGGTTTTACGGCTAAAGGGATAAAACATCTATATTTATAGGTATAAAATATTACATATAATTTAAATGTAAATACTTCACCCAAGGGTTTAAGATAAACTTATGATTCCTGAAAAGAAAAAAGTAGTACTTTATAAAGCAATTGAACTTTTCAACCAATTTGGATATACCAATGTTGGTATAGATCTTATTATCTCTGAGTCAAAAGTAGCAAAAATGACTTTTTATAAGTATTTCCCATCAAAAGATCTGCTTATTACAGAGTGTTTAATTGAAAGGGATTTACTTATTCGAGATGGAATTACAAAAGCTATTTCTACAGTAGAACAAGAACCATTAAAGAAATTAAAAGCTATTTTCAATTGGTTTAATGGGTGGTTTAAACAAGATGATTTTTTTGGCTGTATGTTTATTAAAGCATTAGGACAGTTACATATGAACCCTAGCGCTTTAAATGTGGCTAAATCACACAAGCAATGGCTAATAGACCAAATTAATAACATCTTAATAGATATGAATATTATTAATTATGACATAGCTCTTCAAATTTACCTTGTATTAGACGGATCAATCATTCGCGAACAACAATTTAAGGATAATTTAGCTATTACTTATGCATGGGATATGACTCTTTCTATTATTTCAGCAAGTAATGAACAACGAATTTGACAGCCTCCCTGACTTAAAGGGCAGGTTTTTACGGCTAAACTGATAAATCTTCCTCTTGATATTCGGCTCATAAAAAGAGCCGAATATGCTATATATTTAACTCATTGTTTTATTTATTCAGGCTGTGTGTTGCAACTGATGGTCAGTTGTGGGAATTTTTTCTTTAATTCTGCAAGTGAATTATTTGTTAATTCTTTTGCAGAATTTCGGATTGAATATAGTCGATTGTTGTCTTGTTTTAAATTATACGCTTCATTCATCAATGCTTCTGTCGCACTTTTCATTTCATAATATCTGTATGTTGCTGCGAAATTGAAGCAAACCAGTAAAATTAAGCTGACTACAAGCAGTAATATTGCATTTGATCCAAAGAATTTGAAGTTCATCTTTTTACGCATTTTCGAGCATACAAGCTCTTGGGCTTCGATGATTTCATTACTTTTCAGCATTATTTTATCTGCGTGATCAAGTTGTGCTTGTAATAGCTTTTGTGATTCGTCATTAATCTCTTTGTTTTTGTTTCTCATTAAGCTGATTGTATTTGTATAAGACTCTGAAATTAAATTGTTTAGTTCAGATACATTTTTAGAAAACTGGTCACTGCTATTCTCTATTTGTGCTTTAAATTGAAGCATGATTTCTAATGTTTTATTATCAATTTCTACAACGATTTTATTCTTTTGCTCATCTAATTTTTCAGCAATTTGCGTTAAGAAATTCATATTTTCTTTAACAAGTTTGTGTGTGTAATTGACACATTCTTCTTCAACTTCTTGAAATGTTGTTGAAACTCTGCGAATTGCATTAGTCATATTTGTATTAAAAGCTGTGACATGATTTTGAAAATCTTTTAAAGAAATCACATGATCTTTTTCAATTTTTTCTACTTTTTTGACAAGATTTGAGTAACTTAAATCAATGTTTTTGAGTGCATTTTCATTAGATTCTTGAATTGATCTTTCAAATTGAAGTGTGAGTGTCGAAATAACATCTTTTTTAAAGTCTGCTGAAATTGTTCTTACTATTTTTGCACGTACATCATCTGAGTTCTTCTCAAGATCATTGATCATTTTTTCGTGCTGTTCATCAATTTTTGTGATTGATGAATCGACCAGGGTTGTTAATTTTTGCATTTTTTGTGATAAAAATTGAATGATTTCTTCTTGTTTTTTAATATTATTTTGAGCTTGATTCGTTGCATCTATTAAATTACTAAACTCAATATTATTTAAGAAATTTTCGACATTGCTTTCAATATTTTCTTGCGAATTTATCATATAACTATTTAATTCTTTTAATAAATTTATATGTTGTTTTTTTTCTTCATTAAGTGATGCAGATAGTTTTTGTAATAAGTCTTTCAGTGCAACAAGTGCATTCGTAACGTCCATAAAATCCCCAAATTAACTAAAAAGGTCTAAATTGATCTGAAGCTTCAGCAATAGCCTGTAACCGTGTTTGCTCTGCCTTACGTTCTGCTTCAGCTTTATGCTTTGCTTCGGCTTCAGTAATAGCTCGTAATCGTACCTGCTCTTCTACCTTACGTTCTGCTTTCACTTTAGCCTGACGATTTTCTTCGGCCTTCGCTTCAGCAATAGCCTGCAACCGCGTTTGCTCTGCCTTGCGTTCTGCTTCAGCTTTCATCTTGTTTATCCCTTTAGCCGTAAAACCTCGCCCTTCAGGGCGGGGATATAAGGCTGCAATCCGCTAGTCCCCCTTGTGGGGATTAGCTAGGATTGCTAATGCGGTGTTTGCTGTTGTTGAATGTATTGTTTAATAATTCCAATAGGTGCACCACCACATGATGCAGCGAAATAGCTAGGCGACCATAGGGCATTTCCCCATAATTTGTTTCTAATTTCAGGGTGTTTCTTTCGTAAAATACGGCTAGATGCTCCTTTTAGACTATTTACTAGGCTAGAGATAGCAACTTTAGGTGGATAATTTACAAGTAAATGAACATGGTCATGTTCACCGTCAAATTCAACTAACTCTGCTTCAAAGTCTATACAGACACGCTCAAAGACCTCTTTCATGGTTAAAAGCATTTCTTTTGAAAATACATCTCTACGATATTTAGCCACGAAGACTAAATGAACGTGCATGTTAAAAACACAGTGTCGACCTGTTCTAATCTCTTGACTATTACTCATAGACCAAATATATTTAAATAATGAAAACACTTAAATTACGCATAAAAGACAAACATTGCAAGGTGCTAGACCAACTCGCATCTGAGGTGAACTTTGTTTGGAATTATGTCAATGATTTGTGTTTTAAGCATCTCAAAAAAACAGGGAAATTCTTCTCAGCCTATGATGTTGCGAAATACACCAAAGGCACATCAAAAGAGTGTGGCTTGCATAGCCAAACTGTTCAAGCAGTGACAGAAGAACTCATCATAAGACGCAAACAGTTTAAGAAAGCCAAGCTGAATTGGCGTGTAAGTAATAAGAAATCTGCAAGACGTTCACTCGGTTGGATTCCATTCAAAAAAGTTGCTGTGAAGTACGCTGATGGCTATGTTCAATACGGTAAACATCAATTCAAACTATGGGATAGCTACGGACTTTCAAAATACAAAGTTAAGAC
>NZ_JBWXUO010000025.1:0-15912 GCF_056711485.1 Acinetobacter sp. N1-1
TGATATTTAAATTATGGACAGCTGTTTTCAAAGGCGGGGAGAATGTTATTACCTGTTGTTCTGCAATAGCTAATGCAAGGATAACTTTTACATAATCAGAATATGTCCCTTCTAAGAAGTTTCGTACATTATCTGCTTCTTGTGAAAAATTGAAATTTTCAATTCTTTCTTTTGGAATTTCTAAGTCATCTAGTACTTTATTAAATAAGCAAAAATGCGCATTTAATGGGGTGTTTTCATAAGTATTATTTTCAGAAGATAGTCCAAATTCATCATTAATATTAAAAGCAATTAAAAATCTTGGTAGCATCTTAATCGTTGGAAACATCTTTGAATCAAGCTGACGTGCTTGAAACTGAGCCATCAATAATGCATCTGTAAAAATCTCGACAATACTATGTTGATATTCTAAATGTATATCTTGTATTTGATTCAGATTAAAAGCATTACTCTTTAATTTTTCAATAATTTGATGTTTGAATAGAGGATGTTCTAAGATTTCTTTTCTTAAGCTGGCAAGTTGCTTATCATTACGATTCCAATCACTTTCTGTAATAGAATTTTTCAATAAGTTAATAGCGTTTTTTCTTGCAGATAAGCTAGCTGTTGTATTACACATGAATATTCATTACCTTTTCTTGACATCCTCCCCGACCTAAAGGACGGGGATTCCTCCTGCGAGACGCTCATGTCCGAGCGCAAGAATATTCAGTGCTGAGTTAATATCCCGATCATGGAGCGTACCGCACTCCATGCACTGCCATTCTCTTATTCCAAGACCTGTTCTACCTTTCGGACTACTGAGCCGTGAGCTACAGCACGAACACGTTTGGGTGGTATACATTTCATTGACTTCCTCAAACCATACGCCTGCGTTCTCGCATTTGTACTTGAGCATGGTTCGAAAGGTCGTCCAACTTGCATCAAGTACAGACTTAGCTAATTTTGTCTGTGCCAATGCTTTGGCATTTACATTGCCAACAATGATCATTGCATGGCTATTCACAAGTTTATGTGTGAATTGATGCAACATATTCTGTCTAATATTCTTAATCTTGGCATGAATCGCTTTAACACGTTTTTGATTCTTAGCTCTTTGAGCAATACCTAATTTTTGTTCATACTGACGATATATTTTAGGGGCTTTGAGTTTTACACCATCTGAGCATGTAGCAAGGTCTTTTAACCCTAGATCAATGCCTATTGCTGTGGTTGATACTGTTTTCTCAATCTTTGGTGTATCTACGACCAAACACACATACCAACGCCCACGACTATCTTCAACGAATGAGCCTGTCTTAACTTTGTATTTTGAAAGTCCGTAGCTATCCCATAGTTTGAATTGATGTTTACCGTATTGAACATAGCCATCAGCGTACTTCACAGCAACTTTTTTGAATGGAATCCAACCGAGTGAACGTCTTGCAGATTTCTTATTACTTACACGCCAATTCAGCTTGGCTTTCTTAAACTGTTTGCGTCTTATGATGAGTTCTTCTGTCACTGCTTGAACAGTTTGGCTATGCAAGCCACACTCTTTTGATGTGCCTTTGGTGTATTTCGCAACATCATAGGCTGAGAAGAATTTCCCTGTTTTTTTGAGATGCTTAAAACACAAATCATTGACATAATTCCAAACAAAGTTCACCTCAGATGCGAGTTGGTCTAGCACCTTGCAATGTTTGTCTTTTATGCGTAATTTAAGTGTTTTCATTATTTAAATATATTTGGTCTATGAGTAATAGTCAAGAGATTAGAACAGGTCGACACTGTGTTTTTAACATGCACGTTCATTTAGTCTTCGTGGCTAAATATCGTAGAGATGTATTTTCAAAAGAAATGCTTTTAACCATGAAAGAGGTCTTTGAGCGTGTCTGTATAGACTTTGAAGCAGAGTTAGTTGAATTTGACGGTGAACATGACCATGTTCATTTACTTGTAAATTATCCACCTAAAGTTGCTATCTCTAGCCTAGTAAATAGTCTAAAAGGAGCATCTAGCCGTATTTTACGAAAGAAACACCCTGAAATTAGAAACAAATTATGGGGAAATGCCCTATGGTCGCCTAGCTATTTCGCTGCATCATGTGGTGGTGCACCTATTGGAATTATTAAACAATACATTCAACAACAGCAAACACCGCATTAGCAATCCTAGCTAATCCCCACAAGGGGGACTAGCGGATTGCAGCCTTATATCCCCGCCCTGAAGGGCGAGGTTTTACGGCTAAAGGGATAAAACATCTATATTTATAGGTATAAAATATTACATATAATTTAAATGTAAATACTTCACCCAAGGGTTTAAGATAAACTTATGATTCCTGAAAAGAAAAAAGTAGTACTTTATAAAGCAATTGAACTTTTCAACCAATTTGGATATACCAATGTTGGTATAGATCTTATTATCTCTGAGTCAAAAGTAGCAAAAATGACTTTTTATAAGTATTTCCCATCAAAAGATCTGCTTATTACAGAGTGTTTAATTGAAAGGGATTTACTTATTCGAGATGGAATTACAAAAGCTATTTCTACAGTAGAACAAGAACCATTAAAGAAATTAAAAGCTATTTTCAATTGGTTTAATGGGTGGTTTAAACAAGATGATTTTTTTGGCTGTATGTTTATTAAAGCATTAGGACAGTTACATATGAACCCTAGCGCTTTAAATGTGGCTAAATCACACAAGCAATGGCTAATAGACCAAATTAATAACATCTTAATAGATATGAATATTATTAATTATGACATAGCTCTTCAAATTTACCTTGTATTAGACGGATCAATCATTCGCGAACAACAATTTAAGGATAATTTAGCTATTACTTATGCATGGGATATGACTCTTTCTATTATTTCAGCAAGTAATGAACAACGAATTTGACAGCCTCCCTGACTTAAAGGGCAGGTTTTTACGGCTAAACTGATAAATCTTCCTCTTGATATTCGGCTCATAAAAAGAGCCGAATATGCTATATATTTAACTCATTGTTTTATTTATTCAGGCTGTGTGTTGCAACTGATGGTCAGTTGTGGGAATTTTTTCTTTAATTCTGCAAGTGAATTATTTGTTAATTCTTTTGCAGAATTTCGGATTGAATATAGTCGATTGTTGTCTTGTTTTAAATTATACGCTTCATTCATCAATGCTTCTGTCGCACTTTTCATTTCATAATATCTGTATGTTGCTGCGAAATTGAAGCAAACCAGTAAAATTAAGCTGACTACAAGCAGTAATATTGCATTTGATCCAAAGAATTTGAAGTTCATCTTTTTACGCATTTTCGAGCATACAAGCTCTTGGGCTTCGATGATTTCATTACTTTTCAGCATTATTTTATCTGCGTGATCAAGTTGTGCTTGTAATAGCTTTTGTGATTCGTCATTAATCTCTTTGTTTTTGTTTCTCATTAAGCTGATTGTATTTGTATAAGACTCTGAAATTAAATTGTTTAGTTCAGATACATTTTTAGAAAACTGGTCACTGCTATTCTCTATTTGTGCTTTAAATTGAAGCATGATTTCTAATGTTTTATTATCAATTTCTACAACGATTTTATTCTTTTGCTCATCTAATTTTTCAGCAATTTGCGTTAAGAAATTCATATTTTCTTTAACAAGTTTGTGTGTGTAATTGACACATTCTTCTTCAACTTCTTGAAATGTTGTTGAAACTCTGCGAATTGCATTAGTCATATTTGTATTAAAAGCTGTGACATGATTTTGAAAATCTTTTAAAGAAATCACATGATCTTTTTCAATTTTTTCTACTTTTTTGACAAGATTTGAGTAACTTAAATCAATGTTTTTGAGTGCATTTTCATTAGATTCTTGAATTGATCTTTCAAATTGAAGTGTGAGTGTCGAAATAACATCTTTTTTAAAGTCTGCTGAAATTGTTCTTACTATTTTTGCACGTACATCATCTGAGTTCTTCTCAAGATCATTGATCATTTTTTCGTGCTGTTCATCAATTTTTGTGATTGATGAATCGACCAGGGTTGTTAATTTTTGCATTTTTTGTGATAAAAATTGAATGATTTCTTCTTGTTTTTTAATATTATTTTGAGCTTGATTCGTTGCATCTATTAAATTACTAAACTCAATATTATTTAAGAAATTTTCGACATTGCTTTCAATATTTTCTTGCGAATTTATCATATAACTATTTAATTCTTTTAATAAATTTATATGTTGTTTTTTTTCTTCATTAAGTGATGCAGATAGTTTTTGTAATAAGTCTTTCAGTGCAACAAGTGCATTCGTAACGTCCATAAAATCCCCAAATTAACTAAAAAGGTCTAAATTGATCTGAAGCTTCAGCAATAGCCTGTAACCGTGTTTGCTCTGCCTTACGTTCTGCTTCAGCTTTATGCTTTGCTTCGGCTTCAGTAATAGCTCGTAATCGTACCTGCTCTTCTACCTTACGTTCTGCTTTCACTTTAGCCTGACGATTTTCTTCGGCCTTCGCTTCAGCAATAGCCTGCAACCGCGTTTGCTCTGCCTTGCGTTCTGCTTCAGCTTTCATCTTGTTTATCCCTTTAGCCGTAAAACCTCGCCCTTCAGGGCGGGGATATAAGGCTGCAATCCGCTAGTCCCCCTTGTGGGGATTAGCTAGGATTGCTAATGCGGTGTTTGCTGTTGTTGAATGTATTGTTTAATAATTCCAATAGGTGCACCACCACATGATGCAGCGAAATAGCTAGGCGACCATAGGGCATTTCCCCATAATTTGTTTCTAATTTCAGGGTGTTTCTTTCGTAAAATACGGCTAGATGCTCCTTTTAGACTATTTACTAGGCTAGAGATAGCAACTTTAGGTGGATAATTTACAAGTAAATGAACATGGTCATGTTCACCGTCAAATTCAACTAACTCTGCTTCAAAGTCTATACAGACACGCTCAAAGACCTCTTTCATGGTTAAAAGCATTTCTTTTGAAAATACATCTCTACGATATTTAGCCACGAAGACTAAATGAACGTGCATGTTAAAAACACAGTGTCGACCTGTTCTAATCTCTTGACTATTACTCATAGACCAAATATATTTAAATAATGAAAACACTTAAATTACGCATAAAAGACAAACATTGCAAGGTGCTAGACCAACTCGCATCTGAGGTGAACTTTGTTTGGAATTATGTCAATGATTTGTGTTTTAAGCATCTCAAAAAAACAGGGAAATTCTTCTCAGCCTATGATGTTGCGAAATACACCAAAGGCACATCAAAAGAGTGTGGCTTGCATAGCCAAACTGTTCAAGCAGTGACAGAAGAACTCATCATAAGACGCAAACAGTTTAAGAAAGCCAAGCTGAATTGGCGTGTAAGTAATAAGAAATCTGCAAGACGTTCACTCGGTTGGATTCCATTCAAAAAAGTTGCTGTGAAGTACGCTGATGGCTATGTTCAATACGGTAAACATCAATTCAAACTATGGGATAGCTACGGACTTTCAAAATACAAAGTTAAGACAGGCTCATTCGTTGAAGATAGTCGTGGGCGTTGGTATGTGTGTTTGGTCGTAGATACACCAAAGATTGAGAAAACAGTATCAACCACAGCAATAGGCATTGATCTAGGGTTAAAAGACCTTGCTACATGCTCAGATGGTGTAAAACTCAAAGCCCCTAAAATATATCGTCAGTATGAACAAAAATTAGGTATTGCTCAAAGAGCTAAGAATCAAAAACGTGTTAAAGCGATTCATGCCAAGATTAAGAATATTAGACAGAATATGTTGCATCAATTCACACATAAACTTGTGAATAGCCATGCAATGATCATTGTTGGCAATGTAAATGCCAAAGCATTGGCACAGACAAAATTAGCTAAGTCTGTACTTGATGCAAGTTGGACGACCTTTCGAACCATGCTCAAGTACAAATGCGAGAACGCAGGCGTATGGTTTGAGGAAGTCAATGAAATGTATACCACCCAAACGTGTTCGTGCTGTAGCTCACGGCTCAGTAGTCCGAAAGGTAGAACAGGTCTTGGAATAAGAGAATGGCAGTGCATGGAGTGCGGTACGCTCCATGATCGGGATATTAACTCAGCACTGAATATTCTTGCGCTCGGACATGAGCGTCTCGCAGGAGGAATCCCCGTCCTTTAGGTCGGGGAGGATGTCAATTCAAAATCAAATTGATCAATTGCATCATTTGTTTTTTGATTGAGATCGAGCATTGAAATTGCATTGTCGAGCTTATCAAATAAATTTTCTTCACTCGCTTTTTGGTGAGGTTTTATAAATAAATCATCAAAATTTGTGCTTTTTTCTCTGTTATATTTATTTCTGATGTCATCAAAGTTGAAGTTGTTATTCTTCTGGAGCTTCTGAAGAAGTTTTTCAGTTGCAAGTATTTCTAGTTCTAAATTATGAATTTTAATTGCATCATTCTCTTGTGCCAATTGAGGCAGAATGATGTCTAAATTTCTCTCATGAATAGGCTTTTTCTTTTCTTCTTCATAGCGTCTACGAATGTGCGTAACTGCGACACCTTCGTTTTTTGTTGGCAGTGCTTCAAGACCCCGGTCTTTGTTGCTGCGATGATCAATACGCTCTTCTAATCCTGCATTTTCCAAAGCTGTATTTACAATATTTGCAAAAGTCGCTCTGCTGTCTTTTAAAATTTTTGGGCCATTATCATTGAAGCTCCTTTGTTTCTTACCTAGCTCACCTTTTTCATTGACAAGTCGAGTCGTGAACATGATATGAACGTGATAATTGTTGTTGTGTGTTCCATCAGAATTTTGATGTGGTGCGTGAATGCAAGCATCAACAATGACATTGTGTTTTTTAACAAAGTCACGGCAAAAGTCATCAACGATTTTTATTCGCTCTTGATCTGTTAATTCGTGTGGTAAAGCACATCTGTATTCTTTTGCAAGTCGTGCATTTTCTTTCATTGAGCCATTAGCATTGAATTCTTTTTTTTCGACTGTATTCCAGAGCGTTTGTCGATCTAAAAGATCAGAGTTTGTATGTTTTGGTGCATAAATATTTTTATATTCAAGTCCATTTTTTCTAGTGTAGTTTTGAGTTTTTCCATAGGTTAAATCTTCTAATTTTTCACATGCACGATAAGCAGCACAAGCAACGGCTGATCGTCCATCACTTCTTGAAATGTTACTTTCGTTTAAATGAAAAATAGCCATTACTGATTTACCTATTAACAGATTTTAGCTTTTGATTTTTGCAACTTTTTAAAAGTTGCAGACCATTAAGAATTTATGGTCTGGGGTAAAGGGGATCCCCCTTTCGCAACGTCCACTTTTGAATGAAATTAAAAAAGTGGGTAAGTGCGCCCTTGCTTCACTTCGGGATTCTTTGAGTATCATATAATGTCTTGAACATAAGTTCAAACAAGATTATGATCGAGAAAAATCCTTTTTTAGATGATGAAATATGACTAATACCGAAATAGAAAAGAAAAAAAAGCTGAGTTTAGATCAGAAGATTGAAATTCAAGCTGAAAAACTAAAACAGCTAAAAGCACAGAAGCAAGCAATTGAAGCGAGAGAAAAAAAGCGACAATCTGAACAACAAAGAAAAGATGATACACGTAGAAAAATTTTACTGGGTTCTTATCTACTTAAAAAAATGTCTGAAAATGAAGATGAAAATAAAAAAATACTCGCTGATTTAAACGAGTATTTAACTGAGGATAGAGATAGAAAAGTGTTTAATCTTTAAAATCTGTATGCTGTCTTAATGCTTTGAATATACGTGTTGCTGTTTCTTCTCTGACTGATTTCGGGTCACGTAAAATATTAGCAATCCATAGTGTAAAAGCATCATAAGTTGGGAATGTAGATAAATCTGATATATCGCTAATCTTGCTTAGTATTGAGCTATATTTATTTATTTGAGCATCAGACATTTTGTAAAATATATCTAATGTATTTTGATCTCGACCTAATTTGATAGTTTTCGATTTTGGTTTTTCTCTGACATTAAATTTAAAACCAATAACTGAACGTCCTTTTTTAATTGGATTATAGTCAACTATTACATCCGTAAATTCATTAATCTCATCTAGAGAACTCTTTATAACTCTTCGTTTTAAGTTTCTTAAATCTCTATAGGATTCAGGCAAACCAAATTCTACGAACATTTCATCTAAGGTTAATTCGAAACTACTTTTTGCCTGATTTTTTTTTGCCAAATGATAAAAATCAATTGAATAGTCTTTTTTTAACTTTAAAACTATATCTTTTTTATAGCGGGTATATGGATTGTATTTATCTAAAATTTTTAACATGACCAAAACTATAGATGTAAACCTTAAAGATATCCCTGCATCTTCATAAGTAGCATCAATTACCCAATTAGAGTAAACCTTTTTACCTTTTTCATTAACGTATGAAAAAGATCTATCAACTAATTTTTTTGATGCATGCTCAATTTGTTTATAAGCTGAATTAACTTTAATGCCACAGTCATCAGCAAATTGTTGAGCAGAAATCAAGATTTGATCTTGTTCACTTGCATTGATATTTCTAGCAATTGGTGAAGCCATAATCAAAATCCTTTTTTCGTCTACAGACATGCTTTTAAAGCATTCAGAAACTTTATTTTGAATAGCCATTGTTGTTATAGGATAAGACTTCTCGTAGTTGTTTTCTTTTTTCATTTAAATATTAAACCTTACTAAAAAATAAACATGATTTTTGTACCCTTAATGAGAGAACAATATATATTAAAATGATAAAGGGTACAAATAATTATTTGTACCCTTTATCATGCTATTTGTACCCTTTAATCATGCTATTTGTACCCTTTATCATGCTATTTGTACCCTTTATCATGCTATTTGTACCCTTTTAAACTCTGAAAGCATTGCTAGACGTGGTTTTGAAGGGGGTCTAAAAGCTTTTAAAAGCTTATTAAAAGAATAAAAGGAGAATTAAAAGCAAAAAAGGCTATGGCACATCGCTTCGCTCGTGTCTTTTTAAGAGCAAAATCAAGAGCTCATGACGCTCGTAGACACTCGCTAAAAAACTCATTAAAAATTTGCAATGAAAAGCAAAAGCGTAATCAAGCAGTCGATAACCAAACTTTCTTTTGGTCGCTCACACTCCGTTCGCTTTGTTAATTTTGCTTATCATTAAGAACTATGGCAGTATCAAAATAGATTTACGGTCACCTAATACCTTTAAATCTATTTGAGTAGGAGCTAGAGTTACTACTCTCTTTGAGGAAAGCTAGAGGAAAAGCAGGGTGCCTCTAATTTTCCTCAATCCATGTTTTTAATCCTAATTTTTTTGACGGATTGATATCAAATAAAATAATCATATCTTGAATACTTGTATCTGATTTCCAAAACATTGCGTAAATACCTAAATCTTGTTTTGCCAAGTGCATATTTTCTTCGTTTGAATATTCAATAAATAGTGATAATTTCCTAATTCCATTTTCTTGTAAAAAAACAAAAACTAACTTCTTTGTATGATCAATCCCAAAAAAAATATTTCGGTTCATATTTATCCTTTTTGACTGCTGATTTTGATTTCAGGTTCATATTTGTTTTAAATATCTATTTGAATGCGTCTAATAGCTTCATCAAGACACTTTAAAGTTTTTTCTATAGTTACCTAGCTGTTTTTTAATTTAAAGGCTCTGGTGGCTATTATATGGCAATATAATTATATTGACATTTTAAAGTTTTTAGCCCACTGTAGATACATTGTATCTACAGTGGTTTTTTATTATGGAATTGGCAATTAAAAAATGGGGTAACAGTGCTGCTGTTCGTCTACCTTCTGCATTGTTGGATAGTCTTAATTTGAAATTTGATAGTCGTGTTGAAGTATTTACTCAAGATGATGTCATTGTAATTAAACCAATTAAACAAGAATCTCTATGCCTAGAAAAGCTTTTGGCAGGGATAACACCTGATAATTTGCATGGGGAAGTAGATACAGGACATGCTGTAGGTAAGGAATTCTATTAATGAATTCAAAATACTATGTACCAGAAGAGGGCGATATTATTTGGATTGATTTTAATCCACAGAGTGGGCATGAACAGGCAGGTCATAGACCTGCATTAGTTTTAAGTCCTTCATCATATAACAAAGCAACAGGTTTATTAGTATGTTGCCCTTTAACAACAAAAGTGAAAGGGTATCCATTTGAAGTGAAAATTTCGGGAAATCCTGAAAATGTGGCCTTGTCTGATCAAGTGAAAAGTTTAGATTGGATTGCTAGATCAGCAACAAAAAAGGGGCAAGCTAAGTCTAAAGAACTTGAACAAGTACGACAAAATATAGCAGCACTACTGAAAATCATATGAATTACCCATTGAGCGTTGACATCCTCCCCGGCCTTCTAGACGGGGAGGATGTCAACGCTCGATAAAGAAAAGCAGAAGTTTTCAGTGCCTACCTATCAAAAGGTCTTAGAGTAATTAGATAGTATTCATTTTTTCCCAAAACTTATACCAAGCATTGCAGTAATCAATAGCTACTTTTCGAACATCTTCAAAATCTGATAAATGTAGACAATGAGTAAGTAAGAGCCATAAATCCTCTTCATGTAAGTCATCCGCTGCGGAAATTGTTTCGTCTTCCGTTGTACCATGCACATCATAGTACCCTTGACTGGTATTGATATTTAAATTATGGACAGCTGTTTTCAAAGGCGGGGAGAATGTTATTACCTGTTGTTCTGCAATAGCTAATGCAAGGATAACTTTTACATAATCAGAATATGTCCCTTCTAAGAAGTTTCGTACATTATCTGCTTCTTGTGAAAAATTGAAATTTTCAATTCTTTCTTTTGGAATTTCTAAGTCATCTAGTACTTTATTAAATAAGCAAAAATGCGCATTTAATGGGGTGTTTTCATAAGTATTATTTTCAGAAGATAGTCCAAATTCATCATTAATATTAAAAGCAATTAAAAATCTTGGTAGCATCTTAATCGTTGGAAACATCTTTGAATCAAGCTGACGTGCTTGAAACTGAGCCATCAATAATGCATCTGTAAAAATCTCGACAATACTATGTTGATATTCTAAATGTATATCTTGTATTTGATTCAGATTAAAAGCATTACTCTTTAATTTTTCAATAATTTGATGTTTGAATAGAGGATGTTCTAAGATTTCTTTTCTTAAGCTGGCAAGTTGCTTATCATTACGATTCCAATCACTTTCTGTAATAGAATTTTTCAATAAGTTAATAGCGTTTTTTCTTGCAGATAAGCTAGCTGTTGTATTACACATGAATATTCATTACCTTTTCTTGACATCCTCCCCGACCTAAAGGACGGGGATTCCTCCTGCGAGACGCTCATGTCCGAGCGCAAGAATATTCAGTGCTGAGTTAATATCCCGATCATGGAGCGTACCGCACTCCATGCACTGCCATTCTCTTATTCCAAGACCTGTTCTACCTTTCGGACTACTGAGCCGTGAGCTACAGCACGAACACGTTTGGGTGGTATACATTTCATTGACTTCCTCAAACCATACGCCTGCGTTCTCGCATTTGTACTTGAGCATGGTTCGAAAGGTCGTCCAACTTGCATCAAGTACAGACTTAGCTAATTTTGTCTGTGCCAATGCTTTGGCATTTACATTGCCAACAATGATCATTGCATGGCTATTCACAAGTTTATGTGTGAATTGATGCAACATATTCTGTCTAATATTCTTAATCTTGGCATGAATCGCTTTAACACGTTTTTGATTCTTAGCTCTTTGAGCAATACCTAATTTTTGTTCATACTGACGATATATTTTAGGGGCTTTGAGTTTTACACCATCTGAGCATGTAGCAAGGTCTTTTAACCCTAGATCAATGCCTATTGCTGTGGTTGATACTGTTTTCTCAATCTTTGGTGTATCTACGACCAAACACACATACCAACGCCCACGACTATCTTCAACGAATGAGCCTGTCTTAACTTTGTATTTTGAAAGTCCGTAGCTATCCCATAGTTTGAATTGATGTTTACCGTATTGAACATAGCCATCAGCGTACTTCACAGCAACTTTTTTGAATGGAATCCAACCGAGTGAACGTCTTGCAGATTTCTTATTACTTACACGCCAATTCAGCTTGGCTTTCTTAAACTGTTTGCGTCTTATGATGAGTTCTTCTGTCACTGCTTGAACAGTTTGGCTATGCAAGCCACACTCTTTTGATGTGCCTTTGGTGTATTTCGCAACATCATAGGCTGAGAAGAATTTCCCTGTTTTTTTGAGATGCTTAAAACACAAATCATTGACATAATTCCAAACAAAGTTCACCTCAGATGCGAGTTGGTCTAGCACCTTGCAATGTTTGTCTTTTATGCGTAATTTAAGTGTTTTCATTATTTAAATATATTTGGTCTATGAGTAATAGTCAAGAGATTAGAACAGGTCGACACTGTGTTTTTAACATGCACGTTCATTTAGTCTTCGTGGCTAAATATCGTAGAGATGTATTTTCAAAAGAAATGCTTTTAACCATGAAAGAGGTCTTTGAGCGTGTCTGTATAGACTTTGAAGCAGAGTTAGTTGAATTTGACGGTGAACATGACCATGTTCATTTACTTGTAAATTATCCACCTAAAGTTGCTATCTCTAGCCTAGTAAATAGTCTAAAAGGAGCATCTAGCCGTATTTTACGAAAGAAACACCCTGAAATTAGAAACAAATTATGGGGAAATGCCCTATGGTCGCCTAGCTATTTCGCTGCATCATGTGGTGGTGCACCTATTGGAATTATTAAACAATACATTCAACAACAGCAAACACCGCATTAGCAATCCTAGCTAATCCCCACAAGGGGGACTAGCGGATTGCAGCCTTATATCCCCGCCCTGAAGGGCGAGGTTTTACGGCTAAAGGGATAAAACATCTATATTTATAGGTATAAAATATTACATATAATTTAAATGTAAATACTTCACCCAAGGGTTTAAGATAAACTTATGATTCCTGAAAAGAAAAAAGTAGTACTTTATAAAGCAATTGAACTTTTCAACCAATTTGGATATACCAATGTTGGTATAGATCTTATTATCTCTGAGTCAAAAGTAGCAAAAATGACTTTTTATAAGTATTTCCCATCAAAAGATCTGCTTATTACAGAGTGTTTAATTGAAAGGGATTTACTTATTCGAGATGGAATTACAAAAGCTATTTCTACAGTAGAACAAGAACCATTAAAGAAATTAAAAGCTATTTTCAATTGGTTTAATGGGTGGTTTAAACAAGATGATTTTTTTGGCTGTATGTTTATTAAAGCATTAGGACAGTTACATATGAACCCTAGCGCTTTAAATGTGGCTAAATCACACAAGCAATGGCTAATAGACCAAATTAATAACATCTTAATAGATATGAATATTATTAATTATGACATAGCTCTTCAAATTTACCTTGTATTAGACGGATCAATCATTCGCGAACAACAATTTAAGGATAATTTAGCTATTACTTATGCATGGGATATGACTCTTTCTATTATTTCAGCAAGTAATGAACAACGAATTTGACAGCCTCCCTGACTTAAAGGGCAGGTTTTTACGGCTAAACTGATAAATCTTCCTCTTGATATTCGGCTCATAAAAAGAGCCGAATATGCTATATATTTAACTCATTGTTTTATTTATTCAGGCTGTGTGTTGCAACTGATGGTCAGTTGTGGGAATTTTTTCTTTAATTCTGCAAGTGAATTATTTGTTAATTCTTTTGCAGAATTTCGGATTGAATATAGTCGATTGTTGTCTTGTTTTAAATTATACGCTTCATTCATCAATGCTTCTGTCGCACTTTTCATTTCATAATATCTGTATGTTGCTGCGAAATTGAAGCAAACCAGTAAAATTAAGCTGACTACAAGCAGTAATATTGCATTTGATCCAAAGAATTTGAAGTTCATCTTTTTACGCATTTTCGAGCATACAAGCTCTTGGGCTTCGATGATTTCATTACTTTTCAGCATTATTTTATCTGCGTGATCAAGTTGTGCTTGTAATAGCTTTTGTGATTCGTCATTAATCTCTTTGTTTTTGTTTCTCATTAAGCTGATTGTATTTGTATAAGACTCTGAAATTAAATTGTTTAGTTCAGATACATTTTTAGAAAACTGGTCACTGCTATTCTCTATTTGTGCTTTAAATTGAAGCATGATTTCTAATGTTTTATTATCAATTTCTACAACGATTTTATTCTTTTGCTCATCTAATTTTTCAGCAATTTGCGTTAAGAAATTCATATTTTCTTTAACAAGTTTGTGTGTGTAATTGACACATTCTTCTTCAACTTCTTGAAATGTTGTTGAAACTCTGCGAATTGCATTAGTCATATTTGTATTAAAAGCTGTGACATGATTTTGAAAATCTTTTAAAGAAATCACATGATCTTTTTCAATTTTTTCTACTTTTTTGACAAGATTTGAGTAACTTAAATCAATGTTTTTGAGTGCATTTTCATTAGATTCTTGAATTGATCTTTCAAATTGAAGTGTGAGTGTCGAAATAACATCTTTTTTAAAGTCTGCTGAAATTGTTCTTACTATTTTTGCACGTACATCATCTGAGTTCTTCTCAAGATCATTGATCATTTTTTCGTGCTGTTCATCAATTTTTGTGATTGATGAATCGACCAGGGTTGTTAATTTTTGCATTTTTTGTGATAAAAATTGAATGATTTCTTCTTGTTTTTTAATATTATTTTGAGCTTGATTCGTTGCATCTATTAAATTACTAAACTCAATATTATTTAAGAAATTTTCGACATTGCTTTCAATATTTTCTTGCGAATTTATCATATAACTATTTAATTCTTTTAATAAATTTATATGTTGTTTTTTTTCTTCATTAAGTGATGCAGATAGTTTTTGTAATAAGTCTTTCAGTGCAACAAGTGCATTCGTAACGTCCATAAAATCCCCAAATTAACTAAAAAGGTCTAAATTGATCTGAAGCTTCAGCAATAGCCTGTAACCGTGTTTGCTCTGCCTTACGTTCTGCTTCAGCTTTATGCTTTGCTTCGGCTTCAGTAATAGCTCGTAATCGTACCTGCTCTTCTACCTTACGTTCTGCTTTCACTTTAGCCTGACGATTTTCTTCGGCCTTCGCTTCAGCAATAGCCTGCAACCGCGTTTGCTCTGCCTTGCGTTCTGCTTCAGCTTTCATCTTGTTTATCCCTTTAGCCGTAAAACCTCGCCCTTCAGGGCGGGGATATAAGGCTGCAATCCGCTAGTCCCCCTTGTGGGGATTAGCTAGGATTGCTAATGCGGTGTTTGCTGTTGTTGAATGTATTGTTTAATAATTCCAATAGGTGCACCACCACATGATGCAGCGAAATAGCTAGGCGACCATAGGGCATTTCCCCATAATTTGTTTCTAATTTCAGGGTGTTTCTTTCGTAAAATACGGCTAGATGCTCCTTTTAGACTATTTACTAGGCTAGAGATAGCAACTTTAGGTGGATAATTTACAAGTAAATGAACATGGTCATGTTCACCGTCAAATTCAACTAACTCTGCTTCAAAGTCTATACAGACACGCTCAAAGACCTCTTTCATGGTTAAAAGCATTTCTTTTGAAAATACATCTCTACGATATTTAGCCACGAAGACTAAATGAACGTGCATGTTAAAAACACAGTGTCGACCTGTTCTAATCTCTTGACTATTACTCATAGACCAAATATATTTAAATAATGAAAACACTTAAATTACGCATAAAAGACAAACATTGCAAGGTGCTAGACCAACTCGCATCTGAGGTGAACTTTGTTTGGAATTATGTCAATGATTTGTGTTTTAAGCATCTCAAAAAAACAGGGAAATTCTTCTCAGCCTATGATGTTGCGAAATACACCAAAGGCACATCAAAAGAGTGTGGCTTGCATAGCCAAACTGTTCAAGCAGTGACAGAAGAACTCATCATAAGACGCAAACAGTT
>NZ_JBWXUO010000007.1:0-8243 GCF_056711485.1 Acinetobacter sp. N1-1
AGTCGGTTTTCCTGTCTTGCGCTGACGGTGAAATGTAACATAAATATTTGAATTTTAAATATTTTTATTTATGCAGTTCGCATAAGTGCAATTATGTTAAACAAGGGGTAACTAGAGTATCTACTTTGATATCAAAGATATTGTTTGTATTTTTAGAATAAGGTAAATTTATATTAAAGAGAACTAGATACTATGGACATAAACACTGAAAATTTGAATCTGGCTATTGCTTATTTAAATATTCTTCAAACGATAATTGGACGGATGTCTAATTATATATTAGCTATTCAAACGGCATCTTTAACAACATTAACTGCTTTATTAGCTTTTTCAGCCAGTGATGGTGTGGACTTTAAATGGTGGATTTTCATTATTCCTTGTATTTTCTTTGCTAGTTTTCATTTTTACTTTTTACGTTTAGAGAGAGCCTTTCGTAAAATGTATAATGATGCGACTTCTAATAATAATATATCATTATCTAATTTGAAAATTGATTCAGATAAGCTAAGCAAAGCAACTCCTAAAGTTCGGGAAGTTCTTAACTCTCCTTCTTTGTATCTTTTTTATCCTTCTCTGTTAGTATTAATACTAATTTCATATAGCTTAATAGGGAGTAGTGATAAGTGTATCTTAGCCTTGAAATTGAAGATTTTGACCAGTTTGATATAGATATTGATCAGTCTGACAAAGATCGCTTTAAAAAAAACAATAAAGATCTTTTGAATGGACTTCATGAATATATTCTTAATAAAGATAGTATTTTGAGTGCAACAAAAATTCAAGAACACTTATTCCCTGAACTTGAGGCCGATATCTTTTTATCTCATGCCCATGTTGATGAAGATAAAGTAATTTCTTTGGCAGTATCTTTGGAAAATATGGGATTCAAAGTTTTTGTAGATTCTTGTGTTTGGGGTAATGCTTTTGATTTATTAAAAGAAATAGATGAAAAATACTGTAAGTTTACGCATAGTGATACCTATAGTTATCAAAAGAGAAACTTTTCGACAGCAACTGTTTATATGATTTTAAATGCTGCATTACATCGTATGATTGAAAATTCAGAGTTATTTATTTTCCTTGGAACTGAGAGCTCTTTAACAGTTGAAGATTCCATTGAAAATCAAGATCTTTTAAAATCACCATGGATTTTTTCTGAGTTAACTTTTGCGAATCAGGTTGTTAGGTTTGATAGACGTCAACATCTTAGACATATATCTATGACAGATTCAATTTCTACAGAGGATTATAAAAATATAGCTTTGGATGAAGATCTAAAAGTTAGATTTAATAAGCCTAAGCTAGATTTTAGCTTATCTAATGATGATTTCTTAGGTTGGTTAAATTCTGAAACTGATCCATTTACGAAGGAATACAGGAGAGTAGGAAAGGAATTTGAAAAATGTGAAGCTCATATTAAATCTTTAGAAGAACTATATGTTTTGATGAAACATCATTCTGAAAAAGATACTGTGTATCAACAATATATAAAATTTTAAGAGTAAAAAATAAGGTGTGATGGAGTACCTATTTTACTAACTTTGAGAGCCCATTCTTATATAGATAGGCTTTTTTACTATCTGACATTTCATGTACTTCAAGTAAAGTCCCTAAAATCAAAGCTGGATCTGCATCAAGCAAACCAGCAATTTCAACCAATGCTCCTAATTTAATGAGTTGGTGAGCGCGTTGTTTCCGTTTCTTCTCTGATTCCTCGCTCGCTTTTCTTTTTTGTTTGATGCTCTGGGTATCATCGTCATATGAGTTTTTTTCTGCAATGATCAGTTTATCTAAATTTTGTTGTTGATCAGGGGTTCTATCACTGAGTGAATACAGCTCAATTAAGGCTTGCTGTATTGCATTTGGTGCTTTAAGTGCTTGTATATACTTAACTCGATTTTCTAACCATTTTTGGTCTATTTTTTTCATGATGCAGAACCCCCTCAACCTACTTCACCTTAGCATAAAATGTTCCATTCTATGCTAAGATTCAGAAATGTTTTCGGAGGTTTTCCCTCAAAATTTTTGAGGGCGCGATTAGACGTTTCTCACTTCGTGCAGAAACTCGCGTAAGGGGGCACTCCCCCCTTAACCCCAGCCCCATTTAATCATTTTTAATTTTCACCTGTGAGAAATTAAAAAGATTAAACGGTTCTAAAAAAGCAAAAGCACCCTGAATAGGACATAAAAAATGGCTGTGGTTCACTTCCGTAACAAAGTTGGGAAAGTGGGAAAAGCATCACCCCATGCAGCATACATTGCTCGATTAGGTGAGTATGAAAAGCGACTTCAAAAAGAGAAGCTAGAAGCTACAGGTTTTGGCAATATGCCGAAATGGGCTGAAAATGATCCCATCGAATTTTGGCGTTCAGCCGATCTTTTTGAACGAAAAAATGGCAGTACCTATCGCGAATTTGAAATTGCTTTACCTAGAGAATTGGACGAAAAGCAAAGACTGGCATTGGTTGAAAGTTGGATTAAACAAGAGATTGGCGATAAATACGCATATCAATATGCAATCCATACCCCGAAAGCCCTTGATGACTTAGATCAACCGCATGTGCATTTGATGTTTAATGAACGCGTACGTGATGATCTCGAACGAGATCCACAACAATATTTTAAACGTTACAATGCCAAGTATCCTGAACGTGGCGGATTAAAAAAAGACAATACAGGTAAAGATCCACAAACAAGGCGAGAAGAATTAAAGGCACTCCGTGGACGATGGGAAAACATCGTCAATCACCATCTTGAACAGGCTGGGGTTGATACACGTATTAGCATGAAAAGCCTCAAAGCACAGGGTATTGATCGAGAGCCTGAACCGAAATTGCTTCCGAGCCAATCTAACGAACTCAAGAAAGAACTTGCTCAACAAAAATCCTTTGATCAAAAAATGGCACAAGGGCTTCAACATGTTGAAAGGCAAGTGCCACAGTTTGCTCAGGCACAAGAACAGTATGATCTGATGATTGAACGGTGGATGCAGCATGTTGAGCATGAGAACTCTCGTAAAAAACGAGAAGAACGGTTAGAGAATGAAAGAAAGAGAGCACGTGAAAATCAACATCAACAGCAGATCGAGCAAGAGCGAGCGAAGCGATTAGAACAACAAGAACAGGCACAGATAGCGCGTGAGCGATTGGCACAAGAAAAAGAGGAAGAATACCAAGCCAATAAAGCTGTACCTCTTGAAAGAGAAGTGAGGAGGTCTCAATCCCCTAAAAACGAGCCAAGCCCTAAAAAAGAACCTGACCGTGGTTTTGATCATGGGATGTAAAATCGAACCAATGAATAGAAGATAATTCAATGCCAAACCTGAATGATTACACGAAGAATGAACAAGAAGCCTATCGCTTATTATTGATTGCTAAAAAACAGCAAGAACAAATTGATGCACTTGTGATTGCACAGCAGATGCAACAAGAAAAGACCGCAACAGAAGTACAGAAACTCGTAAAACAAATCGCTGAAGACACAGCTCAAGAAGTTAGGGATGAGGCAAAACAGGTTGAGAGTAATTTTAAGAGATTAAGTTGGACACATTACGTTGGTTTTTTTATTGGTCAGCTTGTGGTGTTTTGTGCATTGGTCTTAGGTGTATTTCTCTATTTACCGAATTACAAAGAGGTTCAACAACAAAAGAGTTTTCTGAATAGCTATCGTGGACTCAATGAAGAAACGGTTTCTCAATGTGACAAGCAAGTGTGTGTCCGGGTGAATCCACAAAAGTGTAACTATAGCGATAAGAATGGGAGAAACTACTGCGTTATTGCGAATTGATTTGAAGTTTAGGAAATATTTTATCTAATTCTATCTGTAGTCGGAAAGATGTTACCTTTTCATGTACAAGAACTGTGTAAATGTATTCTTGTACAAGTTAAAGTGGTTAGGCTAACTACTAGTTAATTTAAAGCACGTTGATGTCCACTTACACTGTCGCCTGCATCTTTGGCTAATCGAAAAGCATCTATTAAAGCTAGCAGAGAAAAGACTGCAATCATTAAGAATGTTATTTGGAAATCAATTAATTCTGCGTGAGCATGCCCATGAAAATACATAGTTGCACGTAAAAGCAATGCAGCAAGAGCAACACCAATGCCTAAACTAATTTGGAAGAATAAGCTAAATTGAGTAGTAGCATATCTTTTATCTTTGGGTAATACATCTGCAAAGCTAAGGCTATTGTAACAAGTGAATTGTAAAGATCGGCTTAGACCACTAATAAACATAAGTACAATCATTACTACCCACGGTGTTTGAGGCGTAAATAACGCTGAACTAGCAATTGTGCATGCACCAATTATTCCATTTGCAATTAAAATTCGTCTAAACCCGAAGTATTCCATTAGTCTTGTGGTAAAAGGTTTCATAGCTAAGTTTCCAACGAAAACTGTTAGAATTAATAAGCCTGCCTGAAAAGCATTTAAACCGAAGGAAAGTTGGAATAAAAGTGGAAGTAAGAACGGAATTGCGCTCATTGAAATTCTAAAGACTGATCCGCCAATGATACTGACAGAGAATGTTTCATGTTTAAATGCATCAAACTTAAGTAATGGGTATTTAATGCGTTTCATATATGCAGTTGCAATAATGAAAGTACCAACACCAAATGCAGCCAATAGTAAGTATGGCAACATATGATCTAATTGCTGTCCTAGTTTTTCCATGGCGTACATAATGCTTAAACAAGATGTCGCTAATAAAATAAATCCTATGAAATCAAATTGATCAATATCGCTATTTTTTACATTTTCAATTAGTTTATACGTGGCATAAGTAGCGGCAATTCCTAATGGGATATTAATATAAAAAATCCATTGCCATGAAGTATGTGTAACAATCATTCCACCTAAAGCAGGCCCGATAATTGGAGCAACAAGACCTGGCCATGTGATGTAGGCGATTGCTTGAACCAATTCATTCTTTGGTGCTTTACGGACAACAACTAGTCGTCCAACAGGAACCATCATTGCGCCCCCTATGCCCTGAAGTATTCGAGAACATATAAACATCTCTAAATTTGTACTTAAGCCACATAAAACTGAGGCAATTGTAAAAAGTACAATTGCACTCATAAATATAGTTTTTGCTCCAAAGCGGTCTGCTAGCCAGCCACTTATAGGGATAAAGGTAGCGACTGCCAATAGATATGCACTAATTCCAATATTTAGGTCGATAGGCATAACATTGAAGGTCTTGGCTATGGTTGGTAACGCGGTTACGATAATTGTGGCATCTAAATTTTCCATAAAAAATGTAAGTGCCACTAGAAGTGCAATATATTTTGTTTGTCGTTGCAACGCTTATAATTCCTTTAATGTAAGCATGTACTTTGTGTAAGTTAGATTTTTATAGATGATCTTTTTAGCCGTAGACTAACTTATTTTTAAACACCAATTTTGCATTGGTATTTTCCATTTCTTCGTAGCATTTAATATTGCTAAGTAAATCACTTTTTACGGAGTCATCTGAAGAGAAATATTTTTCTTTTCTTTATTGTAAGCGAATGATATTTTCAACCGCATTACTTGTTCAATCATTAGATTGGTGATTTTACCAATCAGTATGCTAGGCATTAGCATCCAATATTTTTTCGAAGTATGAATAATCTAATTCTTTTTACTTAATACTCACTTAAAAGTTAACTATCTTAAGTACTAATTTCTGGTGAATGTATTAGTGGGATATAAATTGTAAATTTTTCGCTGTTGTATCTATGGAAGAAATGCTTTTCAAAATTCTTTATCATTTGGTGCAATGCATCATATGTTGCATGTGGTTAAAAACACGTGTAATTTAAGAAAACCATATACTTTTTTTGTTAATCAGCGATTTGCAGGCACAAAAAAAGCCCGAATTCTTTGGCGAGAGCATGGGCTTTGATTGTACACGCTAATCAGCTTTGGAACGCTAGCATGTTGAATCATTATAACAGTAATGTATTACATCGCAAGCCAGTGAGCTTGCGAAATGAACATTGATCCGATTTTTAAAACAAAATTTATTAATAATCTGCCTCATAAGCCGTACTGTAGTTATGGCAAAGGCACAGCAACGCTGATCCGCTCAAAGCATCACGCGATTAAACTCCCTCTCATCCAAGTTAATCCACCGCACTTGGTCAATTATCTGATCTTTGACATTGATGCTTCAGACGCATATTTACATTATGTGGATGCAGATCTTCCATTACCCACATGGATTGCTAAAAATAAGAGCAATGGGCATTGCCATGTCTGTTATGAGCTAAAAACACCCATCTGTAAAACAGCAAATGCAAGGTTGAAACCCTTACGCTATGCGGCTGCGATTGAACAGAGCTATGCACACAAGCTAGGTGCAGATGTAGGTTATACAGGCTTACTCACTAAGAATCCGATAGATAACGATTGGGAGGTGAGCTTACTTAATTCGATACCCTTTGAGCTTGATGAACTTGCTGATTATGTCGATTTAGAAACGAAGCCTAAAACTACTGAAAAAGAAGCATCAGGCTTAGGACGTAACTGCGCGATGTTTGATTGTGTCCGTTTTTGGGCATATAAAGCGATTAGAGCGCATTTAGAGGATGGTTATAATAATTGGTATGGCGAAGTGCTTAAAATGGCTCAGAGCGCAAATGGTGAGTTTATAGCACCATTGCCATATTCAGAAGTGAAAGCCACAGCGAAAAGTGTAGCAAAATGGGTGTGGCGAAATCATCATAGTGTAGAGTTTCAGAAGCTATTTAGTAGAAAACAAGCTCATCGTGGAAAAAATGGTGCAATAAAAGCAAATAAGTTGGGTGCAAATGTTAAAGGTGGTAAGGCTCGATCTGCACAATATAGTGATATACGCCATGAAGCGGTAAAAATGCATATTAAAGGTGTTAATAACACTAAAATTGCTGAACAGCTAAAAGTAAGCCGTAGAACAATTATTAATTGGCTGAAACAAGCAAAAATTAATTAGGGGGTGTGAAAGTGCCGTCCAAATCAGATAACAGCCGTTTTGCTCGTTATCTTGTTTTCTTTGTTCTTTTATTTTAGTTTCTTCTTACATACTAAACTTCTTATAAAGAAATAAAGATACTTATGAAAAATTCTAAACCTGCATATTTTATTTTTAATGTTCTTGTTCATGATCCTGAGGAAATGAAGCCATATCAAGAAAGAGTAGCTGATACCTTTTTACCTTATGGTGGTGATTTATTAGTTCTTAATGATGATGTTCATAAGATTGAGGGTGCTGATGATCTTGATGGTTTTGTTGTAGTCTTACAGTTTCCTGATATTAGTAATGCACGTGCTTGGTATGCTTCTCCAGAATACCAGGAAATTTTAACTTATAGACAGGCAGCTAGTACAGCTCGTGGTTGGTTAGTTGAAGGATTTTTTAAACGCTAGATTCTAATTTTTACTCTGAGTTTTATTAGCTTAAATTAAAAGTAATTTAAGCTAATACTTACTAATGATTTTTTAAATCTTGTAGCATTGCATCACGTAGAATTTTATTCATACGTGTTTGATAACCTTTTCCTTGGGCTTTTAACCATTGCATAACATCTGAATCTATTCGTATAGTTGTCATTTGTTTAGTTGGCTTATAGAACGGGTTTTTAACAGCATTTTTCCAAAATTTTTCATCTAATCTTGGAATATCAGAAAAATCTATCTCATTGTCTGGACGTTCTGCTAAAGCCTCAAGTCTTGCTTTTTGTTCATCAGATAAGACAGGAGGACGATTTAAGTCCACTTTGTATTTAACGGTTTTGTTCATATTGCTTCCTCTCTTTTCTCTCTGCCTGTCGTGCTGAAATGATACGGATATGATCAATTCCATCATGATCTTGTACAGTGTGAGCAACCAATAAAATAGTTTGCCCATGTACGAGACCTATCGCTTGCCAGCGATATTCACCATTTTCAAAACGATCTTGTTTATAGACGGCATGAGCATCATAAAAAACTAATGTTGCATCCTCGAATGCTACACCGTGCTTTTTTAGGTTGATATTTGCCTTATGGGGATCCCATGAAAACTCTATTTCCATCATTACATCAATTTTTATTAATACAAAAATGTTAATACAAATTTGTAAATTTAGCTAATTTTTATTGGCAATAAGTACCAAAACCGCCTAAAAAAAAGCCGACTTGGAAACAAGTCGGTTTTCCTGTCTTGCGCTGACGGGGAAAGGTAACATAAATATTTGATTTTAAAAAATTTAGTCCAAAGTGGTTCGCATAAGCGCAATT
>NZ_JBWXUO010000019.1:0-5871 GCF_056711485.1 Acinetobacter sp. N1-1
ACCCGAACTCAATTCCATAAAGTTATTTGTAATCAGTGCCTTAAACATTTCAAATAATACCAAAAATAGAAAAAAAGCCAGCATAGATATATGTTGGCTTTTTTTAGGCGGTTTTGTCACTTTTTGCTAGTGATTTTGGCTGAAAAGCATACAATAACTTAGGTGAATACAAATTTTTATCTTTTTATTTTTCTGAAAAAATAAGCTTAAAAGCAAGTATGCTTAAAACTCCAGAAACTGCACAATCAAAGAATTTCTTAAATTTAATATAAACTTCTCTAGGTTTTGAAGAGGAAAGAAGCAAAGAAACGCAACTATACCATCCTGCATTTATTAAGAAACATAATAAAGGAACTGCAATATAATAATATTCTGGTATGATTTTTGGTAATAAAGCAGTAAATGTGCTTGCCAAAATAATAGCTGTTTTAGGATTACTGATTTGTGTTAATAATCCTGATCTATAAGATGAAATTAAACTAGTTTTCTCTCTATCCTGAATATTCATTTCAATTTTGACATTTCGATTTTTAAACGTTTTCAATGCTAGCCAAAGCAGATAGATCGCCCCTAAAAACTTTAATAATACATATAGTTTGGGTACTAAAATGAATATTTTTTCTAATCCACATACTGCAAGTATACTGAATATTGAGGCACCAGTCCCCATACCTAAAGCAGAAGCTATTCCATGCTTTCTAGACTGAGTAATAGATATTTGAACTATTGTAAAAAAAGCTTGGACCAGGACTAATTGCACCCAGCAAAAGAGCAATACATAAACTTAGAAGAATCGTAACATCATTCATTTTTATCCTATCCTCTGATTCAAATAGATTCTGAGTATATAGAGTACTGATAACTCAGTATTAAAACCTTATTAATTTCCATATTAATTTAGGTGTGAGTCTATCGCTGTTAGCCATTAGGTAGAATTTTCGGATCAGAAATTATTTAGAAATGCTGCAACAGTGGCTAAAAATGAAGAAACAAAATGGCTTTATGTTGAAACAATCAAATTTTATGCTGCAACAATTCAGCAAATATTGAGAAACAGCATCAAAAAATGTTGTAACAAAACCGAGTTTATGCTGCAACAGCGTGATTTTATGTTGAAACAATGCAAGAATCACTAAAAACGCAATAAAAAAATGTTGAAACATTTTTTATTTTCATATTTTTCGAGGGATTTTTTGATCCGTCTAAATGACTTCTTATTTCCACATATCTATTTGATTATATTTACTTTTAACTCTATTCAACACTCTGAATCGTGCGCTTTTTGGGGTCAAGGGGAGCTTCCCCTTGCTCATGGAATAATTTAAATAAAATTTATTTTTTTAAATTGTGTAGTGAGTACTCTTTTGGGGCTCCCAAAGATCAAGCGGCCTGTTATGGTGGTTTCTTCGATGGTTTTTCTTATTGGAGAGGTGGATGAGTTTCTTAATTTTTAGAACAAAGAAGTTGAAATCTTTCGGTGAGATCTCAAGTTCGCTTTCTCACAATTATCGCACACGAGAAACGCCGAATGCCAATCCTCAAGAAACGCCAAAAAATGAGCATTCTCATCAATCAGCAGACGATGTGTTATGTGGAATCAAAGATCGTATCCGAATGGTGTCTTATGTATTGAAACGTTAATGACAGCTTCTCCGGAATGGCAAGGTTGGCATGATGCGAGTAAAGAAGCAGCATTATTTGAGAAGTCTAAAGCGTGGTTGATTGAAAAGTTTGGTGCAGAGAATGTGATTGCAACCAGTATTCACCGGGATGAAACAACACCGCATCTCGTGGCCTATATTGTGCCATTAGATCCTCAGACTAATAAATTAAATGCAAGGAAGTGGTTAGGCGGCCGTACAAAGTTATCTCAACTGCAAACGGATTATCATCAAGCCGTCACGCAACATGATCAAGATTTTGGCTTAAGACGAGGAATTGTGGGTTCAAAAGCCAAGCATACAACCATTCAGCAGTTTTATTCTCAGATCCAAGCACCTATCGTACCGAATCAAGCATTTGAGCATGTACAAACACAGATTCAGCCAATTTCTACACCCGTACTAGCCAAACCGTTAGACAGTCAGCTCAGTGAACCAGCGTGGATAGCATCTGTAATTTATAAAGATGTGGCTTCACAGGTAGATGTGATCCATGCCCAATATCAACAAGCAATGCAAGATATGCAAAATGCTTATGCACATCAATTGAAAGTCGCCCGTATAGAAGTAGATAAAGAGCGAGATGCGCATCATCGTGCAATTCGAGTGATTGAAGATGAAAAGTTAAAAGTTGAAGCATTACAAAAAGAGCTCACGGTCTTTCGCGAGTATCAGAGGTTTTTCCCACAAGAATATGTTCAACTTGAGGCGCAGATCCAATCCAAACTACAAGAGCATCAAAAAGCATTAGATCGCCAATATAGTTCTTCTACAAAATCTGATCTAGATCATTCATTTACCATACATCAAAAGCAATTAAAACAGACAGAGGATCAACGTATAGCGTCTGTCAGACAACGCTTTGAACATGATATTGAACACGCGAAGAATCTCGCTGAAAAGGAAGTCTATACACAGAATTATGACAACTGGCAGAACAGCCGATCATTAGATGTAAAGCAAGCGTTTAAAGAAATCTCTGAAACGTATAAAAGTACTCCTTTTTACGTGCTGCTTAAACAATTGGTTGTCAACCATTGTCATGAAGCTTTCTTAGATGAACAAACCGAAGCACTACAAACCTTTAAACCTGAACAGGTATTTGCACGAGTTCGTGATCACGTTACTGAGAATATCCAGATGTGTCGTCTTGCAGAACAGTATTTATATCAAAGGCAGTTTGAGTTACCGCCTGAACGTACAGAATTAAATAAAAAGATAGAGACCTTACGCACCTGCGTTATTCAAACTGAAGAGATGCTCAGAGAAAAGAGCTTTGCTCAAGATGTCGAATGCAAAGAAAGACAAATGAGAAATGCAACCCATGTACAAGAGGTTGTACCAACACTTATAAAATCACCTCAACCGAAAATATCTCATAATCAAGGACTAGAAATTGACTAAAATAAGGCAAAAAAATAAGTTAAAAGTCCGATGATTGACTTAAAAATAAGTTATTTTAGCGATAAAAAATGATTATATGGTTATTAATTCATCAGAACGATCTGTATGAATTTAGAGCTAAAAACGCTGATAAATTGAATAAATATTAATCCAATATCACCTAAAAACATGATTTTAATCACACAAAATATGTTTTTATATAATTTTATTAAGCGTTTTTAGTTATATATATAAAGTCTTTTTAAATATGAATCTCATCAACGATACTGAATTCAGTCAAGTGATTTGGCTCACCCTCTAGCGATATTTTAGTTTTTATATGCTCAACCAGTCTTTTGGTTGGGCATTTTTTTTATGGAAAATAAACAGGTCTATTTACTAAAAATGAAATGATTAAAGCTGTTAACAACAGATAAAACTCAATCAATGAATTAATATCTTTTAAAACACGCTCATTTGCGCTCTAAGCAACGAAAAATAAAAATACATAGATAGACATATAAAAATAGAAATAAGTGCCTTAGTGAGCCTTAGAATGAAAATTAGACTTATCTTGTAGTATCAATCCGTACCAAATATCAAATTTAGTTAAAAATGCAGTGTGTGATTTCATGAAAATATTGATCTTCTTGAATACAGATTTTTTTATAAAAAAATAGCTTTAAAAAAAGAAAAAAAGGCTTTTATTGTTTTTAAATGCTTTTAAAAGCTTTTAGACAGGCTGTAATCCTTTCATAACAATGCTTTTAAGGCCTATAAAACTAGGTTTATCGACCTATAAAACTAGGTTTATCGACCTATAAAACTAGGTTTATCGACCTATAAAACTAGGTTTATCGACCTTTAAACTAGGTTGATTTACAACCTAGTTTAAATAGGATATAGTACGCCTTAGCTTTGTTATAAATTTATTATTAGAAATGAGTGAATTAGTCGTAAAAGATAATGCTTTAATTCAAGCAAGTTATACGTTAGATACTGTAGAGCAACGTTTAGTTCTTTTAGCTATTGCTGAAGCACGAGAAACAGGACAAGGGATTACAGAAAATAGTTTATTAGAGGTTCATGCCAGTAGTTATATAAATACATTTAATGTTGAAAAACATACTGCTTATACTGTACTTCGTGAAGCTTCTAAAAGCTTATTCGACCGTTATGTTACTTATCATGATACTAATCCTAAAACAGGTAAGGACCGCAGCTTTCATTGTCGTTGGGTAGATAAAGTTGGTTATGAAAAAGAATCAGCTATAGTTTTTTTACGTTTTACACAAGATATAGTTCCTTTGATAACTAGACTCGAAGAAAACTTCACAAAATATGAGTTACAACAGGTTTCTAAGTTAACTAGCTCGTATGCTATTCGCTTATATGAGTTATTAATTCAATGGAGATCTTCAGGAGAGACTCCTATTTTTGACTTGTCCATATTTCGACAGCAGCTAGGTGTTGAATCCCACCAATATAAGACAATGAGTAATTTCAAAACATATGTTCTAGATTTTGCATTAAATCAGATTAATGAGTTAACCGATATCAAAGCTAAATATGAGCAACATAAAAAAGGACGTACTATTACCGGTTTTTCTTTTAACTTTAAACAGAAAAATTTAAATTCTGAATCAATAAAAAAAGGATCAAAAACACCAAATCTTCCTCCTAAAATGACTGATAAACAACGTCAGTTATTTGCAAAAAAACTTTCTGAATTATCAGAAATGGGAAGTTATTCTGTTGGTGCGGAGAGTTATCAAGATTTTGCTAATCGTATTGATGAAATGTTAAAAGATTCAAAAAAGATTCAAGAATTATTGCCTTATCTTAAAAAAGTTGGATTTAAAGTTGTATAAGATTTCAACTTGATCATTTTTTTATTAGGCTGTCTAATAGGCGTCTAAGTTTGACAAGTTTAGGCATAAAATTTTATATGAAGAGCCTTTCAGTTATTGAGCTATCTAAGCTTTACAATATAAATAGACAGACTATTTACAATAATATAAATAGAGGAATTTTAAGTAAAAATTCTGATAATAAAATTGATTTATCAGAAGCTATCAGGGTATTTGGTGAGCCAGTTAAAAAAGGAAATGTAAAAGAAGATGTAAAAATAGACAAAATAGAATCGGCAGAAGTTTTACTGCTTAGACAGCAAGTTGATATGCTTAAAAATCAGCTTGATGATGCTAAAGGAAGAGAGTCTTTCTATCAAAATCAGATTGAAACAATGCAACGTTTATTAGAGGCTCCAAAAGATAAGGTAACATCGTTTACTGAGCAAAAAAATAATCAAGATATAGCTGTAGAATCTAATTTCAAAGAATCTATTCAGGAAGAAGAATTAAGTAATTTAAAGAACAAAAAAAGAAGATTTTTTAGTAGTTTTTTTTCTAAAAAAGAATAGGTTTATTACTTATTAGCTAAGGTTTAGTACTCTGTATTAAAAGTTTATTTTTATAATTGACTATCGTTTAAAAGCTCTAAATGTTAGTATTATTATACGCCAATGAAGTATATATATTCATGCTATTTATTGAGACTAGTATTTTTACGAAACAAATAAAAAGTCTTATTTCTGATGAAGAATATCGTGAATTTCAGGAAGAGCTTTTATTACAGCCTGATAAAGGGGCTTTGATCAAGAATGGTGGAGGCATCAGAAAAATACGATGTTCTCAAAGTAATAAAGGGAAAAGTGGCGGCATAAGAGTAATTTATTATTGGGTTACTGAAGATGATCAAATATTTTTTTTAATAGCTTATCCTAAATCTGTAAAAGATAATTTAACAGATAAAGAAACTAATATTC
>NZ_JBWXUO010000020.1:0-13106 GCF_056711485.1 Acinetobacter sp. N1-1
TTCTTATTGTTTTAGGTTGTGATTTAAACCAACGTGATTCACTTCATTGGAATCCGGACTTAATAAAAAATAGAAAGGTTATTTACATAAACAATCAACTAGAAAAAGTTAACTTACATTATGAACCCGATATAAATATTTTCTCAAACATTGATTTGTTTTTAGATAATATTAATTCAAAAGATTTTTTTAATAAAGATATGTTGCAGTTCAGAAAAAAGTGGGTAAAAAAACTAAAAAATATTCCTTTATACGACAATATAAAATATGAAAAAGGCTGTAATAGTATTCATCCGGGAGATGCAATAAATATATTGGAAGACAAACTATCTAAGAATATTAATGTTGTAGTGGACTCTGGGGCTCATAGAATATTCATGGCTCATTTTTGGAAATCTAAAGGAGGTGGCGATTACCATACATCTAATGTTCTTGCTCCTATGGGGTGGGCAATATGTGCAGGAATTGGTGTAAAACTTGGTGACCCGCAAAAAGAATGCTTAGTCGTTACTGGTGATGGATGCATGTTAATGCATGGTATAGAGATCCAAACTGCTGCAAAATATGGGCTTAAAATTATTTTTGTCATTATGAATAATAATGCACATGGTGCAATTCATATAGATACAATGAAAAAACAAGGTGTTTCTGAAGATTTTTCTAAACTACCAAACCATAATTGGAAGACTTTTGCTGAAAGCTTAGGAGTTAAATCATATTTGATTAAAACACTGAAAGATTTGGAAGACACTCTTGTAAATATAAAATCTGAAAATGGTCCAATTATATTAGATATTGAGGTTGGCAACTATTTTCCACCTAATGATTTTTACTCGCATAGTGTGATGTCTGCTGAAAAAACAGGAGGGTTTAACTTGGTAAACTATACATACTCATCAGGAGTTTACCATGAGCAAGAAACACAAGACGTATACGGCAGAATTTAAAGCTGAAGCGATCAAAGCAATAGAAGCCAATCAAGGCAATGTATCCCAAACAGCTAGAGAACTCGGCATTTCCATGCAAACCCTTTCGAACTGGAATACAAAGGCAAAGGCAGGGACTTTAGCCGGTACAAAACAGTATTCACCTGATCTAAATGCTTTACTCGAAGAAAATAAAAAACTTAAACAGCAGCTTAAAACAGCCGAAATGGAACGTGAATTTCTAAAAAAGGCAGCAGCGTACTTTGCCAAAGAAAGTCAGTAAGGTACGCCTATATGAAATCGCAAAGACACTTATTTCCTATTATTTTGATGGCTCGCTTACTTCACGTATCAGTTTCATGCTTTTATGATTGGCTAAAACAAGGTGTGAGTAAACAATCAATTCAGCGAAATCAACAAGCAATTTTGGTCAAAATAGCACATGAGGAAACGAAACAGAGCTATGGCTATATTCGTTTAACCAAGCATTTACAGGCTCAGGGCGTAAAAATTAGTGCCTATGCCGTTCGTCAGATAAAAAAGTTAAATCAGCTGTATTGTAAGCGCCACAAGCGTTTCAAAAGAACAACGAACAGTGACCATAACCGAGCGATCTATCCAAATTTGCTTGAACAACAATTCTCAATGATTAAACCAAATCAAGCGTGGTCGAGTGATATTACGTATATATGGACAACTGAAGGCTGGTTGTACTTAGCAGCTGTAAAAGACCTTTACACGAAACAAGTGGTTGGCTACAGCTTAAATGAGCGTATGACAGCCAAGCTTGTTTGTGATGCATTGAATATGGCTATTCGCAATCAAAAACCAACTAAGGACCTCATTGTGCATTCAGACAGAGGCAGCCAATATTGCGGTCATGAATATCGAAACTTACTTGAAAAATGTGGCTTTCAGGGTTCAATGAGCAAGCGTGGCGATTGTTACGATAATGCACCGATTGAAAGCTTCTGGGGCATACTCAAAAACGAATTGGTGCATCATCATAGCTATAAAACGAGGGAAGAAGCCAAAGCGGAGATTACAAAATACATAGAGTTATTTTATAATCAACGAAGAATTCAAAAAGGTTTGGATTTTAAGACACCAAATCAAATGGCAGAGGACTTTTGCAAGTTGGCTGCCTAAAATCTCCCAAGTGAAAGTCTCCTGATAATTCAGCACACATCAATTAATATAAACTGGCGTAACACAACATTAAAAGAGTTTACCATATCTTTTAACATTCACTTAGTAGCTAGATTTTTAGCTTAATCTAATAGCGATTGACTCCTAAAATATTAGAAATCAATCTCTTATTATTTATATGATATTTAAGATGAAATTATTTGTATACATGGTAAGTCGCATAAGTTTTAATAGCTACATTTGTTTGTACACCACTTGCCTGTCTGTTTGAATCCCAGTGATAAATACTTGTTCTATCAGGTCGAGGGCTTATACCTCCCCATTTACTATCTGTTCCATTACACTTACCACCAGTTTGTATGTATGCACCCTTATATACACCTTGTTTCCAACGACGTACCACAACTTGAATAGGTTGAGCTGTATATCCTGGATTTAGTGATATATTCCATCCAAATGTTGTTGTAACTGTTTGTGTTTTAGAAAATCCTGCATTTATACTACCAGGAAGGCGTTCACCAACTGTAGGAAGTTTATCAAGATTTAATGTTCCCCCCACATTAAAAGCATAAGCAGTTGAGACAGCTTTACTCCATTGGTAATCACACCTTTGAACACCTGTAGTTGGACATTTATATGGCTGACCACGCCATATCCAATCATCCCATGTATTTCTAGCTTGCTGTTGGTAAATTAGCTGGGAGTTATCTCCTAATATTACTGGTTCATTATGAGGATAAAGACATTCATCAGCAAAAGCTTGAGTCATTGATGCAATTATAAGTATAGATAATGTAATATATTTCATGTTTATCTCCTTATAGACCGAATATATCATTTACAGTATTTGATACATTATCATTTGTACCTGATGCTTTTGATCCATATACACTTGATGAAATAGGTGTCATATCATAACCACTATCATTTATACTTTTTTTGATCATAATAGCTTCAGAATTCACAGAGAATCCTATTAATTGTTTAGCAAGTGTTTGAGCAGTTCCCATACCTGCTTTAGCATCAATAATAATAGTAAGCCCTTGATCTAAATATTTTAGAATTTGAGATATTTGAGCTGAAGATATAGGTTTACTACTATCAATAATGATAGTGTCATAATTTTGTGAACTAGTTTTAAAATTTTGATTAAGTTGTTGAAAAACAAAACCTGATTGCCCATTGACAGGGTAAATAACTTTTTGTGCAGGTTTATCATCATAATTAATTAAATCTTCTGCAAAAGTAGAAGTACTCCCCAATACTACTGCTGCAATTAATGCCATAACCATCTTATTACATTTAAACAATTTTAAAGCCTCTTTATATTTTAAAATAAGTTATAGTAAAGCCATCTTAGCTTTACTATTCTTAGTATATGAAATTTATATTTAAGTATCATTATTAATAAGTGACATAATAATTTTTGATATATGCTGAAAAAACAGGAAGCTACATACATTCATAAAGTGATGTCTGCTGAAAAAACAGGAGGGTTTAACTTGGTAAACTATACATACTCATCAGGAGTTTACCATGAGCAAGAAACACAAGACGTATACGGCAGAATTTAAAGCTGAAGCGATCAAAGCAATAGAAGCCAATCAAGGCAATGTATCCCAAACAGCTAGAGAACTCGGCATTTCCATGCAAACCCTTTCGAACTGGAATACAAAGGCAAAGGCAGGGACTTTAGCCGGTACAAAACAGTATTCACCTGATCTAAATGCTTTACTCGAAGAAAATAAAAAACTTAAACAGCAGCTTAAAATAGCCGAAATGGAACGTGAATTTCTAAAAAAGGCAGCAGCGTACTTTGCCAAAGAAAGTCAGTAAGGTACGCCTATATGAAATCGCAAAGACACTTATTTCCTATTATTTTGATGGCTCGCTTACTTCACGTATCAGTTTCATGCTTTTATGATTGGCTAAAACAAGGTGTGAGTAAACAATCAATTCAGCGAAATCAACAAGCAATTTTGGTCAAAATAGCACATGAGGAAACGAAACAGAGCTATGGCTATATTCGTTTAACCAAGCATTTACAGGCTCAGGGCGTAAAAATTAGTGCCTATGCCGTTCGTCAGATAAAAAAGTTAAATCAGCTGTATTGTAAGCGCCACAAGCGTTTCAAAAGAACAACGAACAGTGACCATAACCGAGCGATCTATCCAAATTTGCTTGAACAACAATTCTCAATGATTAAACCAAATCAAGCGTGGTCGAGTGATATTACGTATATATGGACAACTGAAGGCTGGTTGTACTGATGTGTGCTGAATTATCAGGAGACTTTCACTTGGGAGATTTTAGGCAGCCAACTTGCAAAAGTCCTCTGCCATTTGATTTGGTGTCTTAAAATCCAAACCTTTTTGAATTCTTCGTTGATTATAAAATAACTCTATGTATTTTGTAATCTCCGCTTTGGCTTCTTCCCTCGTTTTATAGCTATGATGATGCACCAATTCGTTTTTGAGTATGCCCCAGAAGCTTTCAATCGGTGCATTATCGTAACAATCGCCACGCTTGCTCATTGAACCCTGAAAGCCACATTTTTCAAGTAAGTTTCGATATTCATGACCGCAATATTGGCTGCCTCTGTCTGAATGCACAATGAGGTCCTTAGTTGGTTTTTGATTGCGAATAGCCATATTCAATGCATCACAAACAAGCTTGGCTGTCATACGCTCATTTAAGCTGTAGCCAACCACTTGTTTCGTGTAAAGGTCTTTTACAGCTGCTAAGTACAACCAGCCTTCAGTTGTCCATATATACGTAATATCACTCGACCACGCTTGATTTGGTTTAATCATTGAGAATTGTTGTTCAAGCAAATTTGGATAGATCGCTCGGTTATGGTCACTGTTCGTTGTTCTTTTGAAACGCTTGTGGCGCTTACAATACAGCTGATTTAACTTTTTTATCTGACGAACGGCATAGGCACTAATTTTTACGCCCTGAGCCTGTAAATGCTTGGTTAAACGAATATAGCCATAGCTCTGTTTCGTTTCCTCATGTGCTATTTTGACCAAAATTGCTTGTTGATTTCGCTGAATTGATTGTTTACTCACACCTTGTTTTAGCCAATCATAAAAGCATGAAACTGATACGTGAAGTAAGCGAGCCATCAAAATAATAGGAAATAAGTGTCTTTGCGATTTCATATAGGCGTACCTTACTGACTTTCTTTGGCAAAGTACGCTGCTGCCTTTTTTAGAAATTCACGTTCCATTTCGGCTGTTTTAAGCTGCTGTTTAAGTTTTTTATTTTCTTCGAGTAAAGCATTTAGATCAGGTGAATACTGTTTTGTACCGGCTAAAGTCCCTGCCTTTGCCTTTGTATTCCAGTTCGAAAGGGTTTGCATGGAAATGCCGAGTTCTCTAGCTGTTTGGGATACATTGCCTTGATTGGCTTCTATTGCTTTGATCGCTTCAGCTTTAAATTCTGCCGTATACGTCTTGTGTTTCTTGCTCATGGTAAACTCCTGATGAGTATGTATAGTTTACCAAGTTAAACCCTCCTGTTTTTTCAGCAGACATCATCATTATGATTAGTGGTTTTTGGATTCTAGTTGCTAGTTTGCTATTTGCAGTAATGGGTTTTTTAGTTAAAAAAGCATCTATAGATATAAGTTTATTAAATATTTTATTTTATCGAACTTTAGTTAATTTAATACTTTGTTTTTTTATTTTAAAAATAAAAAAACAAAGTATTAAAACACAATTCTTAAAATTAAACTTATATAGGGCTGTTTTAGGTAATTTAGCAATGTATTGCAATTTTTATGCAGTTGCTAAACTTCCCATTGCTGCTGCAACTGCATTGATGTATACCAATCCAGTTTTTCAAACTTTAATTGTTTTTACTACGAGTAATAAAAAAAAATCTTACCTTATTTTTGTTGTAATATTTCTATCACTATTAGGTATTTATTGTCTTTTAGACCCACATTTTACAGATTTTTCAGGAACAGTTATAGGTTTATTAGCAGCTATATTAACAGCTTTTGCATACTTTAATGTAAAACAGCTTATTAGTGCAGGTGAATCAGATATTAGAGTCGTTTTCTATTTTTCATTAGTAGGGGTTGTTATATCATTCATTAATCAGCTGTTTTCAGGATTTTACTTACCTTCTATTTTTCAAATTTATTTGTTAATAGGCATAGGAGTCAGCGGTAGTTTTGGGCAGATATCTCTAACAAAAGCATATGGTTATGGTAACCCAATTGTAATATCTACTTTATCATATAGTACAATTATTTTTTCAACTTTGTTAGGATACTATTTTTTAGGAGAACGAATATCTTTAAAAATGGCATTTGGAATACTACTAATAATTACTGCAGGAGTAATGGTGATTCTTCTTAATAAACATACCAATATAAAATAGAATAGTTAGTATGTATTTTTGTCCATTTTTTTAGAGTTATATTATTTTTATAATAAAAATAATATAACTTTGTAAGTCCATGATATGGAAAATGTATCTAATAACACTAAACTATATAGAATACTAATATTTCTATCACTTGGTTTAATGGCAGCACTGCTTAATAGTAGTACCCCAACCCCCTTATATCCAATATATCAAGCAAAATTAAATTTAACAGCTGTTAACTTAACTGCTATATATGGGGCCTATGCTGCTGGAGTTCTATGTTCACTATTGAGTATAAGTAAGCTAGCACATAAAACTAGGGATTTGAGAAAATTAATAATACCAGCTTTAATAATTGTATTTTTAGGATCATACCTATTTTCTGTGTCTAATTCATTCATCTCTTTATGTTTGGGACGTCTTTTGGCGGGTGTAGGTACTGGTGCACTAACAGGAGCTGCTAACTTAGCCTTAGTAAAATTTACGAAAAATGATAATGGAAAGTTAGCAGCTCTGATAGCCTCTTTTTCCTTTACTTTGGGTCTTGCTTTAGGGCCAATTTTTAGCAGTGTTGCACTACACTTTTCTTTTTACCCAACGGTAACACCTTTTGTAGTAATCATGGCTATAGCTACTTTGAGTATAATAGGTATATTCTTATGCTGGCCTAAAAATAGTGTACCTGATGTAAAACAAAATAGAGAAGATGATAAACATACGCCTGATAAACTAATAAAAGCATTAGACAAGGCAGGACCACGTTATTTACTAGCCTCGTTTTCCTTGTTTTTTTGTTGGGGAATTGCTGCAGTGATACTAGCTGTCGGTCCTAGTATTTCAGAGAAAATTCTACATGCTCAAAATAGCCAGATTTTTGGATATTTGGTTGCAATATATCTATTAATTGCTGGATTCAGTCAGATTATATGTCGAAAATTTGAAGCGGAGAAATCATTAAAATATGGTTATATTGCACAAATAATTTCTTTATTTCTATATTTGGTTTCTATTATAAAAATAAATTTTATATTTTCATTATTAGGTTTAGCTGTTGGTGGCTATGCATATGGAGCCGTTTTTGTTGGTAGTGCGACTTTAGTAAATAAAATTGTTCCAAAGCATAATCATGCAAAACTAATTTCTGTATTTTACATAATAGCTTATATTGCAAATTGGATACCTCTAATTCTTGGTATTTTTATTGATAAATATGGTCTTTATACCTCTTCATATTACTTATTAACATGTATTATTTTTATAAGTTTAGGACTATTATTCACTCAAACAATTCTCCAATCTAGAAATAATATAGCTAATGTAACTAGCACTTAAAGTTTGAGAAATTGGTCAAAATAATATTTATATTTCCACATACTAAAACTCAATATAGTTTGTAATCTATATTGAGTTTTAGTATGTGGAAATCATTACAACAGATTTATGTAATGAGTGGCTTGAAAAGCAAGATCAGTCTGAATAGCTACTCATTTTGGGGATTTTATATATAGAACAGTCTAAACTTAGAATGTTAAAAATTGATTTTTTCATCTAAAGCCTTACCCGCTTTAAAGGTTATAGCCTCTTTTGTCTCAATCTTAATAACTTCATTTGTTTTAGGATTACGTCCTAAGCTTTCTGCTCTTTTTTTACTGCAAATGTTCCAAAGCCGATCAAGCGAATATTCTTGCTTTCAACTAAACCCTCTTCCAATGTTTCAAGAACAGCATTAAGTATGGCTCTCGATTCTTCTTGGGTGCAAGTTTGGCAAGTAACTCTGCTTTGTTCATAACTAATCCTTGAATGATAAAGCTAGCTTAATGAGTGTTGAGCTTCATAATATTTAATAAAATATTTTCAACCGTTTTTTGGGTTGATTTATCTTGTGTATCAAACCAATGATTAAATTGATTCACAGTCGCTGATTCATCTTTGATTTTACGCGTTGCTAGAAACTCTTGGAAAGGGATTGCAGCCTTAAAATCTTTTTCTGTCAATTCAGGAATATCAGAGAAATCGATTTCTTCATCTTTAATTTCAGAGATCTCTTTCATTCGTGTGGGGTTTGCTCTTTGAGCAAGTACCTCTTCAAGTGTTTTAGTGACTATTGCCATTGTTTAACCTCACCTTTACTCAATTTTCGTGCTGAAATAATGCGAGTAATTTCCTCACCATTTTCATCCCTGTAAGTATGTGCGACAAGCAAAATATTGTAACTATCTAACATTCTACCAACTGCTAAATATACTTCTTCATTTGTATTGGTTGTTGTATCTGGAACAATTTTTAGCATTGGATCAGCAAATATAAGCATTGCATCTTCAAAGCTAATTTTATGCTTTTTTTGATTCTTCTGGTTTTTAATCTCATCCCACTCATATTTCATGACTAAATCTTTTCATCTAATCCAAAAAGTATTCTGTCACGATTTTCTGTTAAATACTTATCTAAATCAGCAAGTATTTTTTCTTTATTTTCATCATTCTGCATTTTCTTCAATAGGTAAGATCCGAGCAGAATCTTTCTGCGAGTATCATCTTTTCGTTCTTGCTCTTTTTTCTTAATTCTTTCTCTTGCTTCGAATGCTTGTTTTTGTGCTTTTAGCTGTTTGAGTTTTTCAGATTGTTGTTCAATTTTCTCATCTAATGTGAGCTTTTTAGTCACTTTTTTTTCAGTACTCATCATGTCTACCAAGTCAGGGATTATTCTCGATCATAAAAGCCTTTGAACTAAAGTTCAAGACGCTATATGATACTCAAAGAATCCCGAAGTGAAGCAAGGGCGCACTTATCCATTGAAAAAATATAACTGCGTTATATTTTTTCAATGGTAAGCACGAAAGGGGTTTCACCCCTTTACCCCAAAAGCACTATTAATAAATAACGAAGAGTAAAAAATTGGCGATATATCATTTTTCAGTTAAGAACATAAGTCGAAGTGAGGGCCGCAGTGCTGTCGCTTGCGCTGCTTATCGTGCTGCTGAAAAACTGATAGATAATAAATACGGCAAAGTACAAGATTACACTCGAAAATTAGGTGTTGAACTTGCTCAGATTTATGCACCTGACAATATAAGTACTGATCTATTGAGTCGAAACGAACTGTGGAATGCTGTTGAAGATCGAGAAAATCGAAAAGATGCCACACTGGCGAGAGAGTTTGAAATTGCATTTCCACATGAACTCAACCAAGAACAACGAAAAGAAATGCTCAATGACTTATGCAAAAAAATTGTTCAAAAATACAATGTCGTTGTAGATGCTGCGATTCATGCCCCACATAAAAATAATGATTCTGATGATCGGAACTACCATGCTCACATCCTATTTACGACGAGATCCATTGATCTAGAAACAGGACTTTTTGCAGATAAAAAATATCGTGACTTCAACAAAGAAAAAGGCAGTAAAACAGTCAAAGAATGGCGTGCTGAATTTGCAGAACTTATTAATCATCACTTAGAAAAAGCTGGCTTTAGTCATGTCGTTGTAGATCATCGTAGTTATGCAGAGCAAAATATTGAAAAACAAGCGACACAGCATGAAGGGCCTGCTGTCACTGCTTTACGCAGACAGTATGAACGAGAAAATAAAAAACCAGTGAATGAGCGAAAGTCCAAGATTGTGTTGCCAGAAGTCGCAAAAAAGAACGATGCCATTAAAGCTTTTAATTTAAATCTTGAAATCAGGGCTACAGAACAACTGCTATCAAAAATGAAGAGTGAAGCAAATAAAAAAGCTTTTGAAAACATTATCAATAATGCAAAACAGCAAAATGATAATACCAAAGCGGATATTTTTGACCGGTTAAATGCAAGCATTGAGAAGTTTAAAAAAGAATCTCTATTTTCACAGCTTAACGCTCGTATTGAAGAACAAGCAAATGCTGCAAAACAAGAACAAGAAATGATTGAATCTCAAAGCGTTAAGCATGAAAGTATAGAGAAAGAGGCTGAAGTACAGCCTAAGCCTGAACCGAAAAAAGCAGAGCCACAACAGAAAAACTCAACAGATCACAGTCAAAGTTTTGATTGTTAAACTGGGGATTCACTATGAGTGAACAACACATTACAGCCATGCTAACAGAGATGTCATCTACGCTACAGATACTATCTCAAGTACTTGAGCACGAGAAAACAAAACATTTTGAACTACTGACCGAACTGAATACTCGTATTACGGATTCACAAGAAAATATCAAAACTGATATTCATGATTTTATAACAAACATTGAATTAACTGAGCTTGCAAGTGTTGTTCATCAATCCAGCAACAATATCAAAAAACAGCAAACCAATCTTAAGCATTTAGATGATGAAATTCAGCAAATATCTACACATGTGAATAACAGCATTGAAACACTTGAGCATAATACAGAATATCTGACTGAGAAAATTGAAGAGAGTAGTCAGTTAATTGGTTCTAATCTGATTAAACAGATATCACTCAATGTTAAAGATAACATTACAACACAATTTATTAACCAATTTAAAGAACAGAATCAACAGCTTGTTTCGGAAATATCTGAAGCAAATGAAACTGCTGTACGTGGGTCAATAGTCATTTATAAGCGTTTGACTGAGGCAGTTGAAACAGTTAAAGAACAACATCATTCTAGCCTTGAAGATTTTAGAAATCATGTTGATTCTTTTAATAAAAAAATGACAGCTGCCATTAAGCGTGTTGATCAGGCATTTTTAGATGTGCAAGAAAAGAATAAACAAAACATGGATAAGCTCTATGATTCATGTGCCACGTTCCAAGAGCAAGTTATTAAAAAACTAAATACTGAAACAGCTCAAATCAATGAAATATTTGACCAAAAAATTACGGATATTTCTAAAAGAATGGATGATCAAATCAGTCAATCTTTTGAAAAAATGAGTGATGTTGAGCAAAAAATTAATGAAAAAAATGAGAAAATCACTGCAAATTTAGAGAGAAATACGGAAAAAAGCCTAGGAATAACGCAAAAAATTATAGAAAAACAAGAAGTCTTATATCGAAATTTATGTGACAAACTGACTATTAAATATTTTGCTCTCAATACAATTTCTATTCTTTTTGTGGTGTTCATCATTTTGGTTCTTCAACATCCGCAGCATCAAAACGATATTGAGAAAATATCTGACTTCAATAATATTGGTCAAGTCAAAATCAAAAATTATTAGCAGACAACACAAAATTATCTCAGCTTAGAGTTTATTCGCTCAACTTTACGAAACAGTCGATAAATGAGGTTAGGAAGAAGTTTCCAGAGCTAGAAGTTACTCTTAATTGCAAATCACTCGATTAAAGGCTGTAGGGCCTTATTTTTATTAGCCAAGTTAGTTAGGTAAAACAGATTAAACTCTTCCTTAAAAAGCTTAGAGCTCCATATACAAGTATATGTAACTATGTTTTAAGACTTTTTAAAGATAGTTAACTACTCCCAGTTCACTTTTATAAACTTTGTATTTTATTTCTATTTTAGCTAGTGTCTAAAATTACATTAGATTATTCTTTTATACTGTATAACATTCTACTTCTGGGATATCAAAACTCAACTGAATTTTTTATTTAAAAATAATAATTTTAATAATTTTAATAATTTTAATAATTTTAATAATTTTACGCCCATTTTTTTTATTAAAAAAATCAATACCTTAAAGGTGTATATCTATACGTTTATATCGTCTTATCTATACGTTTATATCGTCTTATCTATACGTTTATATCGTCTTATCTATACGTTTATATCGTATTGATATACCTTAAAAATTAAAGTAATATAAAATACATTAAATAATAGAGTATTATAATTTGGCTAGTGATCTAATTATAAAAAATAATGCATTAATTGACGCAAAGTTATACATTAAGTCTTGTAGAGCAACGTCTAATAGGTTTGGCTTTAGTCAAAGCAAATAATCAACGACAGGAAGTTACAAGTAATACAATACTTACTATACATGCCAGTGAATATGCAGAGCAGTTTAATACATCACAAGATATGGCTTATAGATCCTTAAAAGAAGCATCAGAGCGTTTATTCTTACGAGATTCTATACTTTGTATGGTCTGGATTTTGGACAAAATAGTACCTTTAAACCTCCTGAAAAAAACTAAAGAGTTCAGATGTCTCAACTGTGATGAAGTCAAGGTGGGTACAAAAAGGCGGGGACTAACTGAAAAACTTGGATTACTACATTTTCAATTTACTGATGATGTTGTTAGTCTAATTTCAATTTCAAAGAATACTTTACAAGTTATTACCTATCGAACAAGAAATGCGGTTGAATTTACTAGTACTTATACACCGGCTTTTTGAATTATTAATGAAGTGGGAAAGTGTAGGACATATTCCATTTATTGAGATGGAAAAACTCAGAATCCTCGCACAGAAAAACAATATAAAATTATTTCCAATTTTAAGCTACGTGTATTAGATATTGCAGTAGAACAAGTGAATCAGTTTTCCGATTATACTATTAAGTATGAACAGCATAAACAGGGTCCATGAATTACAGGTTTTTCATTGAAAATTAAACAAAAGAATCCGAAGAAAGTCCCTTCAGGTAGTTTCTCTAAAGATAAAAATACTATTGATTTATTTACAGGATTAACTGAAAAACAAATTAGATTTTTTGCACATAAACTTGCTCACGATCACGAT
>NZ_JBWXUO010000016.1:0-8033 GCF_056711485.1 Acinetobacter sp. N1-1
ACACACAAGAGGGTGGGCAAAATTGCTCCTTTATCTAAGATAAAGGAGCAATTTTTCATGACTATTTATAAAAAGCTATGCAAGTGAATGTCTATAATTAAAGGAATATTTGAAGGAATGTTTTTATCTAACTTATCAAAATTAGATGCTTTTGATGCAGGAATAAAGAATCGACTTTTCCCCGTTTTTTTCATAGTTTTAATTGCTTCAATCATTGGTTCATTTAAATCAGATAGATTAACTTCTTTTTCAGCCATTTCTATTCGAGTGGAATAATCAAGATTTCTAACTGTATATGAGAAATGAATTTTATGTTGATTATTAGGTATACCACCTAGACCTGATTCAAGAATTTCATATTGAATTCCTGATGATAGAGTAGAAATACCTAGTTTTGAGGTGTTCCTTTTAAAAAAGTCTTCATTCATGTCTGCATTTGCAAAAATAGAAGTGAATAATAAAAATCCACCTACAAGATATTGGTTATTAAACATATATATCCATAAAAATTAATTTTAATACACTATAATTTATATAAATATATAGATATTTCAATAATATAAAAATATTTTATATTGTTGTATTCTTTTTGATCGACTTTACTAGCAAAACCTACCAAAACTGCCTAAAAAAAAGCCGACATGTTTCCGAGTCGGTTTTTTTTGTGTTTTTCGTATTATGTAAAATATTTAAGGCACTGATAAACAATAATTAATTAAGAAAGAGTTCGGGTAATGTCCATTATGTTAAACGGGGGTATAAACTTTTATTTTTTAATCATTACTTAGGAGTATATGATCTTTATAAGTTAGTCATCTTTCAGTATCTAAACATTCTTTTAACGTTTTTACGATGAACTTTAATACCAATAACTATGAAAAATCCAAAACTTATCAATGGAGTTAGCCATAATCCGTTTGTGATGTCGTTAATATTATTTTCAATTAGTGGTTTGAAAGGTAACTGCCCAAATATCTGAAAATTATAAATACTGTTTACTAACTTAGTGTAAAAATATTGAACTATTAGAATAGAAGAGACTCCAATTAACCAAATGAAATATGGAAATTTATATCTACCGAGAGTTTCCACATGTAGATATAGCCAGTTTAAGAAATTTTCTTTCATATACAAATCCTTAGAATTGAGTAATTTCGATTATTAACTAGCCAAAAAAGGTTGTCTATAAAGTTTTCTACTAAAACGACGTAATCTGACGCTAAGAAAATATTGAGGCAATATAATTAAAAAGCGGACATTTCTACTTTGGGGCTACAAACAGACTTTTCATAAGAGATTTTATGTTAAATAGCCCCTAATTAAGGGGCTATATTTTTAAATGAGTTCTAATTCAAAGTTTTGTTGCGGAGTTGGTTGTTTAACAGTTTTTAGAGCCAAACTAATTTGTTCTGCAATTTTTGTAACCACGGGAACGACAACAGAATTACCCATTTGACGGTACATCTGAGTTCTTGATACGGGAATAACAAAATCTTTTGGAAAACCCATAATAGCTTTGCATTCATTAGTTGTTAAAAGACGGATACCTGTTTCTCCATCCTTAACAAACGTACCTGTTAATCGTTGAATTTTATGATAGGTAGAAACTAATGTTTTAATTGCCCCAGTCGTATTTTTGTCAATTAAAGAAGGTTTACCATCCTCTTTTTTAAAGAGATAACTTTTTTGCAGATGCTCTGAAATGCTATATCCAGTCACTTCGCTTTCTAAAACTTCACCGATATCTTTAGATATCATCGGTGGTTTAGGAAACTCGAAATGAATATTTTGATTTAGGAAAGCAACCAAGTAAAAACGTTTACGTTTTTGTGGGATTCCAAAATGGCTAGCGTCTAGTACAGTATGATGAACTTTGTAGCCCATATCTTCTAGTGTCTCAATGATGACTTTCAGTGTGTTTCCATCATCATGATTAATGAGACCAGGAACATTTTCTAGAAATAGAACTGGGGTTTTTTTTGTTTCAATAATACGAACAATTTCATGGAACATTGTTCCTTGGGTCGGATGTTCAAAGCCTTCTCTTTTACCAATATGGCTAAATGGCTGGCACGGAAATCCTGCACATAAAATGTCATGCTGTGGAATAGTTGTAGCCCCAACTTTTGTAATATCTCCAAAAGGGACTACACCAAAATTTGTATAATATGTAAATTTCGCAAAGGAATCTATTTCAGAAGAAAAAACACATTTTCCGCCATTTATTTCAAATGACTGTCTTATTCCCCCGATACCTGCGAATAAATCAATAAACTTGAAATCACCACTATCAGCATATTTTCTTTCTCCGATATGAGTGATTTCAGCTAATTCTTCAGCATTTTTACTGATTTGATTTTGGCTATAACTATCAAATATCTGTTTTTGGAGTGTTTTTTGAACAGTTAATTCGTCAAAGTTAATCTTATCTTTGAGCTTTTCTTGGAGAAAAGAGTAATAGGCTGGGTGCATTTCAGTTTTACCTGATTCCCATTGTTGCCATGTTTTATCACTAACTTCAATAATTTCAGAAACTTGCTTTTGAGTTAGATCTAATTTATTACGAATCAATTTCAATATTTCGGGCTTCATTTTACGGTCAAAATCTATAATTTTCCAAATTATCCGTAAAAGTGATAGTCGTGACAAGATCTTATATGCTTTTACGTTTTTGAATGTAGAAGAAATGACCCCATTACTTAATTACTTATATACAAAATATGGAGTTGATCAGTTATCACATGGTGCTATTACTGATGCTTTAGGTGATGTATATGAAGAGTTTGTAGAATCCATATTTAAAAACTTAGCAACACTACAAAGTTGGCCAGTTAATACATTGGAATATTGTATTGCAGACCATCTGTTCAAGTATCTAAATTTAAATATTTCACATATCTCTGCTATTTCATCCAGCCGTGTAGGTATTCCATTAACAGCAAGAGGCGGATCGCCTAAGACGGATGTTTACCTAAATATTTTGTTAGTTAATCAGCAACAATTATTGGTTCCTTTGAATGTAAAGCAATCTACCGTAGCTAAGGTTTCTTTTGCTGAATATGATGTAAATACAATTGTTCAAGCTCTAGGAATTAAAGATCAACACTTGATTTATTTATTACAGAAGCACCAAGTGGATGCCAGTGCCAAAAATTTCACTGTTGATGAAAAACAATATTTAAGACAGTCTTTAGCTCCTTATGCTAGAAGCTTAGTTCGATGGTGTATTACCTTGAATCCTAATCCCACACTGCAAGATATTAGGTATCCAGAGTATGTTATCAGATTTGATCTACATCATCCTAAAAATAACAATCCTATGGGGAATAAATATAAGGATTTCAAAGTATATGATATCGACAGCTACATTAATAAAATTATGCTAAATAATAGTGGTAATCCCAGAGTTGGAGGCTTTGGGACTGGTTTGAGTTGGACTTATGCAACTGGAAGTAAGGGGCTGAAAATTCAATTTAAAGCATAGTAATATTGTTTTTGAGGATAAAGCTCAGGAAATGCAAAAGCCTAAATCTAGGCTTTTGCATTCTATATAACAGAAGGTGTTGATTTATTGGTTAAAAAAATAGAATATTTTAAATGGCGTGATAGTTATTAATTTTTAACACCCTAATCATTTCATCTATCGAAAGCTTTAGTTCATCCCCAGTGTAGGGAATACCTTGCATAGTAGTATTTTCTGGGTGGTGAATATGATTTCTGATAAAAGTCATTAACGTTACTGAATAAGATGGACGTGCAGTTCCATTTATTTCTTTAATCCATGATTTATCTTTGGAGCAACTTTGGACTTCTAGCCAAGATTCAAAGTCTTTTTCATTGTGTTTACCAGATTTTTCTTGCAAATATCCATATAGTTCATTATGCAAATCGATAGTAGGTAAGTTGTAGGCTTTATAGTTAATTTCTCCCCATGTTGGACTCCATGGGAAAAAATAATCCATATTAGCTTTTGATATAACATTTTTATGATTTTCTTTCTTAAATATAAATATTCCAACTTTATCAAGATAGCGAGAATTTAAAAAATAAGGCGAATGAGTGGTTACAAAGACCTGCCGATATTTTGAGATTTCTAAGAGAGCATCAAATAATTTCATTTGTCCTGTAGGATGTAGACAAATTTCAGGCTCATCTATAAATAAGTAAAATGGTCTAGATAACTGTTTTTCTTGGTCAAATGCAATTTCTTCTGCATAAATTTGAAGTAAAGCTAATGCAACAGATCGTTGCATTCCATTTCCCTTTTCATCCATTTTGACTTGTACACCATCATCAATAAGTATGGATGAACCTTTAAAAAATGACTCGATTTTAGGAGTGTCAAATTGAAAGTTTAAAGATGCTTCACCAAATTGGCTAGTAAAAATAGAATTGAGTTTTTGTTCAATAACAGAAATTTTTTGCCGTAATTCTGATGTTTGAGAATTAAAGATTTGATTGAATCTTTCTTCAAAAGCAAGGAATTCATCTGTTTTTGCATGTTCTGCTGCAATTTCTTTTAACAGTGTGCCACATAATGTTGATGCACCAAAAGCTGCTTCATCATTAGGATTAGTATCAGCCCAGATAAAATTAGTTTCAAACAGTTTTTTTATCGTCGCATCAAGACCTCCTGTATTAGTAAATGAATTATTACTTTGATTCCACGTTTTTAAAACTTTGATTTCTGAAGTTGATCTAGAGATCTTAAAGTAGTCTTTACCTTCCTCACATTGATAGGTTACTTCTCTAAAAGACTCTACTTTATTAGCTTGAGCAAATGTCTCAATAATGTTAAGTATTTCTCCAATAAATTCTAGTTCGATTACTGCTTCTTGTGCAGATTCACCAGTTGAGCTTTTGTGATGAATTATATTTAGATCCTTTTTTGTACTATTTCTTATAAAATCAATAGCTTCTAATACAGTGGATTTCCCACTATTATTTTCTCCAATGAAAATATTAAGGCCACTACCTTTTTCACCCGTTGGAGTATTAAAGAATAAATAATTATGTTCTTCAGAAAACCCTTTAAAATTCTTAATTCTTAAACTATTTAAATGCATTAAATTCACTATTTTTTTAAAAAACAATTACTTGAAAATATATAGAACTACTATATATTAAGCAACGGAATCTCTCTAAATCTTTCCCATAAATAAGCAAGGGCTTTAATGGGTGTTAGTTCCCCCAACTAACAGAATTAGATAGGGAGTAAGGACATGACCAAGAAATTAGTCAATGTACGAGCATATAAACGCTATCGTTTGGGTGTTTTAGAGCATGTGTGCAAGCACAAACGCTCTTATCCTAAGCGTTAAGTTATATAGAGAGATTCCACTAAAATATCTTTTTAATTAACCCGAATCACGGATAAGCGAAGCTAAAGAATTATAAAAAAATAGAAGATTGCCTTACTTTATTGAGTTTCTAGACACAAGTAAGCAGACAACCTTCTATGTACGATTATACGGAACTATTTTGCTTGATCGATGACTTTTGTATTCAATTTAAGCCTATTTATTTTGAAGCCTTGAAAGAATCTGGAGTAAGACAACGTTCTCGTCAAGCACTATTAGAGCTATCAGAAGTCATTTTTTTAGCTGTATGGTCACACCTCAGTGGATTTAAAACATTTAAGCAATTCATTGTCTTTATTCAACTTTACCATCGCAAAGCATTTAAATATCTACCTTGCTATGCTCGTATTAATGCACTCATCAATCAATATGCAGATGCCATCATTGCATTCTTTGAAGCGATTCGAGGGAAAGCTAAAAAAGATCACATTCACTTCATGGATTCAACGCCATTACGGGTTTGTAAAAATATGAGAATTTCAAGACATAGAACCTTTAAGGAAAAAGCCAGTCGAGGAAAATCTTCTACGGGATGGTTCTATGGGTTTAAACTACATCTTATGGTCAACCGTGCTTGTGAGATTGTATCTGCTTTAGTGACCACGGGGAAAAGGGCTGATATCCAAGTGGCCTATCCATTATTCAATATGAGTAAATTTCAGGGTAAATTATTTGCAGATCGAGGATATATTTCTAAATTCCATCAGCAATTCTTTGAAAAACAAGGCTGTGAGCTGATTACACGAACAAGATCAAATATGGATGCACCTCCTTTACGTAAAGAAGATGAGCATTATATGTGTCAAAGAAACTTGCTTGAAACAGTGAATGGGCAGCTCAAAGAAAGCTTTGGATTAGAAAACTCTCGTCATCGTTCATGGCGAGGGTATATTGCTCATATTTATGCGACTTTGATTGCTTATCAATGTACTGCGACTAAACCTAAAGTTCAGGACTTATAAATAATTTCTTATCCGTGATTCGGGTAATATAACCAACATAGGAATCTAAATGAAGCTTAAGGCTCCATTTTCTTTAATCAAAAAGTCGACTCCAAAAACCTTTTTTGGGTTTTGTATCTTCTTCGTATTCTCGTACTAAATTCTCTTCTGATAGAGGATCTATACTCTCTTTTCGTTTTGGCTCACCTAATAAAAACTGTATTGCTTGTATTTGCTCATCTTTAACCTGAAGTTGTTCACGCTGAAAAACCTCCCTTTCTTGGGCCAAATCTAATTGCTTTTTAAGGATGTCTATTTGCTGTTTCAAGATGTCTACCTCAGTTTCTTTTTGTATCCTAATAGACTGTAACGTGGCTACATCATTATTTAGATCCATAGATGGCTCACCAAAGATTCTGATGGCTTCTGAAAGGTCAATTTTACCATCACTATTTTTAGATAAATCACCTTTTTTTATACGTTTATAGATTGTTTGTCTATTTATTTTATATAGTTCAGATAACTCAATAACTGATAGAGGTTTCACGACTTTCTCTCATGTAAACTTATGTCTACTAGGTTACATTAAAATAAATACATTAGGCTACATAACTATTTTGCCGAGAAACCTAAACTTTTTAGATGAGGAATGAATTTTTTTTGTTTAGATTCATCTCGCAGCATATTTTTAATTCGACTTGCCAAAGCTTCATAACTTTCATTACCCTCTGCTAAGTAAGCTAATTCTGGTAATTGAGCAAGTTTATTACCAAACATGTTAATTTGAGCATCGGTTAATTCTTGAAATTTTGCATGATCAAAGGTCTTTTTAATTTTTGATTTAGTCGACTTATTTTTTGTTTTCACTTTAAACTGAATATCGGTAATAACTCTGCCGCTTTTAAATTGACTGTATTCAACAGTAATGTCCGTATAAGTGTTAATTTCCTTAATAGCCTTATCAAGTACATTTGACTTAAAGTTCGACATAGTCGAATATTCATCTACACTAAGTCCTAACTTTGACCTTAGATCAACAATATTAAACTTTTCAGTTGTTTCCATATTCAACCATTTGATCAATAGCTCATATAATCTTATGCTATATTTACTTTTAAAATCAGATACCTGCTCAATATAATATCTTGTAAATTGTTCACTTAATCGGCTAATTAGGCTAATAACTTCAGTACTAAGATACAAAACGATCAAGCCATTGGAGTCTACATAGCTAACTTTATTAACCCAGTTTGCCGTTGTAAGTGCCATATGTCCTTTATAACGGTCTAGATAGCTGAACTCCCTTCTTTTTAAGGTCTTTGCAGCATCTCTAATAAGACCATACGCATTATTGCTATCTACTTTAAATTGATGAATATAATTACTTACAGATACTTCTATAGGCATATCTGGTGTCAGTGTTAAACATTCTCTTGCTTCAACAATCGCTAATAACATGATGCGTTGTTCTATAAGGGATAAATTAAAAGATGCATCAATAAGAGCATTGTCTTTTACAACGAGTTTACTATTGTTGGTCATTTTATAATACAAATTATCTAATATAACTAGGTTATAGATTATCTATTTTAAATAGTCAAAATTTTAACTATTCGAATACCCCTTAAACCTAGTTTTATAACCCCTTAAACCTAGTTTTATAACCCCTTAAACCTAGTTTTATAACCCCTTAAACCTAGTTTTATAGGTCTTGAAAGTATTGGTATCAAAG
>NZ_JBWXUO010000006.1:0-7923 GCF_056711485.1 Acinetobacter sp. N1-1
ATGGTTCCAATGGGGTATTAATAGATGACCGAACTCGAAATACAGTTGTTGAAGATTATCGAAGAACAACAGCAGCAATTACTGCAACAACAAACACAATTGCAGAAGCAGCATCAGACTTTGGATTCCATGCAAGAGGATATTATGAAAATCTTGTCAGTGCAGTCGCGAGCAATCAAAAACGATCAGAACAGCTTACAGCAGGCACAAAGATCATTAGCGACAATACAGAAGAAATTTTACGAATTAGAGAAAAGCACAGCGAGGTATACCGAGCAGATCAATGGCAAATTTCAAGAGATGAGCAAGATCACAGCCGACAATCAGGATGCACTAGAGAAAATATCGAACGTACAACAAGCAGTATCGATACAATACGAGAAGGCACAACAGAACTTGCTCGAAACCTCAGCAGTATTGAAACAAGTCTTAACGTGATAGAAATACAAAAGTTGGAACGGCAGAAATTAGTTGAAGAACCTCAAATAAAAAAAGATCAAGGTAGAAGTTTTGATATTTAATTTAATCCGAATAATTCTAGCCCTAGGGCTAGAATTATTAAATATTTTCTATGACTTTTTAATGGCTTGTGAATAGAATGTGGAACATAGAACTATAATTACACCTATTAATGTTGTTCCTGTAATATTTTCACTTAGTAATAAAACTGCAAAGACCACGCCAAAAATAGGTTCTAGGGCTAAAAATAACCCACTATTATTTGCAGAAGACATTTCTAAGCCTTTATTCCAAAGCTTTGATGCTAAATAACTGCATCCAATACCTAAATATAAAAGAGCAAGCATGCTTGGAATGGAAATATTTGAATTTATACTAGTTATTGAAGTTGTAGAAAAAAATAGGGTAAATGGGATGCAAAGAATGAATCCTAAAAAAATAGTAATAGCAGTAAACAGGCTGCTATCAATTTCACTTAAAATTTTCTTTGATGTTAGTACCCAAATAGCTACTACAATTGTCGATAATATTACTAAGAGGCATCCAAAGAGATTAATACTATGATCTTGTTGTGATGACCAAGCAACTATTAACACTCCTATGAAAGTTAATCCACCTAATATCCAGTCTATTTGAGAAGTTTTATTTTTAAAGAAAAAGTATCCAATAAAAACAACCATAAATGGCTCTATACCGATCATGGTTGTCGCACTAGAAGCTGATGTGTATTTTAGCCCTAAGAACTGTAGTAAAAAAGTTGCTGGATAAATGAGAAATGCTAAAGCTAGTAAACCTTTTTTATGTGTTTTAAAACTTAAAAATACGTCATTTCTTCGTTTATATAAAATAGGTAATACAAATAAAGTAGCTATTCCCATTCTTAGCTGAACTAAGAGATATGGATCAAATACACCATAAGCATATTTCCCAGCAATAAATGATGTTCCCCATAAAAAAGCTGCAAAAAGTAAAAATATCATTAATTTGACTCAACTTTGACTAAACTATTTTTAATGCTATTTACCACTCTTTTTGCACGAAAAGCGTTTAAGGATAGATTTGGCTCTACAACCCCAAATGTATGTTTTGCATTGTTTAAAACATAAATTTTACCGATATTTTCGCATGTAAGGCTTAGTGAGAAGTCTTGCATAACTTTAGGTAAATTGTTCGATTCAAAATTAATTAGCTTTAGTAACTCAGGGTCAAAAATTTCGGTATTAAATTCTTGTATATAACCTGTACATAGAATAACTATGTCTGAGATTATGATTTGTGATTTCTGATTTATAAGGTTAGTACAAAATAAATTATATTCTTTAGAGTTTAGTTCTTTAATTTCATTAAGTTCAGTAGAGTTGAAAATTTTAACATTATCTTTTTTATATTTATTTTTATTAATATAAATTTTCTGATATAAGCTTTTGATAGTGTGTGGTGAAGCACCATCACTGGTGAATCTTAACTCTTTATTTAACTTTTTACGTGTGTCTAAATTTATTTTATAAAACTTATCTAAAGCCTCTTCTTTATATATTGCTTCTTCGGCAAATTGCGTATCTTCAATACTTCTGATAAATGGTTGTCGATTTATTATATTAATTTCATGGAAATCAATATCTTTCTCCATAATATCCAAAGCAATTTCTAAACCACTCTGAGCTGCACCAACAATAGTAATTTTTTTACCATGGTAGTTAGTAAATGGAACATCTTTATAATTTGAATTGTGAATTAATGTTGGTGATGATTTATCTGTTATAAATTGAACATTTGGTGATACGCCAATTCCAATTGAAATATTTTTTGTTCTTATTCGATGTTTCTCTCCGAACCTTGTGAATTCAATCTCAAAGAAATTACCTAAACGATATATTTTATCAACATTACTAGATAGTAAAACAGAGCTATCTAATTTCTGAATTACCCAACTTAAATATTGTTCAAACTCCCATCTGTGAATTGCATCAAAGTCTGCTATATGATGTTCTTCAATACGGTTATTTTCTCTTAAAAAGTTTAAGAAAGAAAACTGGTTAGTAGGATCAACTAAACTTACTAAATCTTTAATGCTACTATTCTGAATAGTTGCATTTTCTATTTGCATTCCTGAATGCCATTTAAACTGGTCTTGTTTATCTAAAAATAGCATTTTTGTATCATGTTGATGTCCTAAGGCTGCCACACTTAAATTAAAAGGCCCACATCCAATACCTACTAAATCGTACATTTTTATATCCTATAATTAATAATTATAAATCTACTTCTAATTGAAAAAGTTGTGTAAAGCTCTGTTTTTTTCTAATGACTTTATATGTTGATTTTCGCAGTAAAAATTCTGGTGATAAGAGTTTACTATTATAATTACTGGACATACTTGCACCATATGCACCACAGTTATGGATAACTATTAAATCTTCTACTTGTGGGGTAGGTATTGAGACTTTTTGTGGTATACCTAATGAATCTTGTGTAAAGACATCTCCAGATTCACATAGTGAGCCTGCGATTATACTAGGTTGAGTAGTTTGCTCTTTAGTATCTTGATTTCTTATTAGGGAAATCTTATGTGAGCTACCATACATTGCTGGTCGCATTAAATCATTGAAGCCAGAATTGGTAATAACAAAGTTATTACTCCCCATCTGCTTTAATGCTCTTACTTCTGTAACTAAATAACCAGAGTCACTAACTAATAAGCGTCCAGGTTCAATCTCTAATGTAATTTTTTTCTTATAGAAGTTCTCAATTTCTTTTCTAGCGCTATCCCATAGTGAAAAATATTTTTCTATATCAATATCTTTTTCATCATCTGTGTGAGGTACTGGTATTCCTCCCCCAGCTGATATAGCCTGAATAGGGAAAGGACATTCTTTAGCGTGTTTTACCATTGCATCACAGACTTTGGATAGGTGATCATAATCAACACCAGAGCCTATATGCATATGTAAGCCCACTAGTTCTAATTTGTACTTTTCTATCAATGCATAACATTCATTTAAAGATTCATGCCAGTTACCATGTTTGCTATTAATACCTCCAGTATTGGTTTTATTGCTATGTCCATGACCAAATCCTGGATTAATTCTCAACCAAACACGATGCCCTTCTTTTACTCTTCCAATTTGCTCTAGCATCTGAGGTGAGCCTGCATTTATAGGTATATTCAGCTCAATAACTCTACGAATTGTTTCATCATCAATCATATCTGATGTATATATGATGGATGATGTTCGCCCTTCTTTATTTGAAAATCCTGCTAAATTAGCTCTTTCAATTTCTCCTAATGATACTGAATCTACACAGACTTGATTTTCTAACATTAGTTTTAATATATGAATATTAGAGTTAGCTTTCTGAGCATATCTAATGACATCAAATTTTTTTAATGACTCAATTCGTTTCAATATTTTTGACTCATCATATACCCAAAAAGGAGTCCCAAAATCATGTCGTATTTCTTGAATCAAGTTTTTTAGTTGTTGATTTAACAAGGTAAATATCCAATTAAAAAAAAAGATTGTATACAGTTCTGTCTATTTGTGAAATATAATCTATATTTTATCTATTGTTTTTTTTAAGAAAAAGAATAATATAACAATACAAATGTGTTGTATTTATTGAAATGAAAGTATTAGGTTTTAATTGGGATTCGGGTAATTGGCCTAAATGTGGAAAGCATGGTGTATCTCAAGAGGAAATTGAATACATTTTTCATCATGAACCTATGGTTCAGAAGGATCCATATGATAAAGAGCCACGCTATAGAGCTATAGGAAAAAATGCTATAGGCCGTTATATCTTTTTAGTATTTATGCTTAGAAGAATTAATGGGAAAAATTTAATTCGTCCAATCAGTGCTCGATATATGCATGAAAAGGAGATTAGTCATTATGAAAGTTACGAATAGAGAAAAAATTCCATCTTTTCAAAGTATAGAAGAGGCTGAAGAATTTGTTGCAAACTCTGATCTTAGTCAACTCGATTTATCAGGTTTTAAACCTATGCATTTTGAGTTTGAGCCAAAGTCAAAAACACTTAATATGCGTGTTCCAGAGTCTCTACTTGATGCACTTAAAGCAAAAGCAAAAGCAAAAGGCATCCCATATACTCGATATGTACGTCAGGTTCTTGAAAGTTCCATTTAATAATCAAATTTTAGATGATTAAATATTATTTCTTTTATAACACGTTCGGTTATTTTTAATAGAAAAAAATAACCGAAAATATTTAATCTATTTTCTTTTTAAATAAAAAATATTTTTAATAAAATCATCTATTTGCTTTATTTTTTTTGTAGTGGTAAGTTTTATACAAGCGTAAAAAAAGCGAGCTGGATACTCACTTTATTTTACTTTGTTTAACAAATACTTAGAGCATCTGTAGAAGCAAATTCGATACTTGTATTTTACTGATGTTTTGAGCATTTGCAACCAACAGGATGTTGCAAACAGTGAAAAACATACAATTAAGCGATTTTTTTAATAATCTCGCACATAAACCGTATTGCTCAGATGAGTTATTGTATGGATTAAAAATAAGACCAAAAACAACGGCAATCAAAATGCAGTATATACAAGGCAATCAACCTTGCATGTTACATTACTTCTTTTTCGATTTAGATCGTACTGAAGCTGTTATGGCCTGGCATGATGAGAACCTCCCAAGACCCTATTGGACTGCTCAAAATCCTAAGAATGGACATGCTCATATCTGCTATAAACTAGAAATTCCGTTATGTACCAGTGAGTTTGGTAGTCAAAAAGCAATAGCCTATGCTTCAAAAGTCCAAGCAGGACTTGCTAATAAACTAGGTGCAGATGTTGGTTATAGTCATCTCATCACTAAAAACCCTTTCCACCAAGATTGGCGAATTGAGTTTTGGAGTGATCAAGCTTATACACTCGATTATCTAGCTGATTTTATAGAGCTACCAAAGAAATTAAGCAAGAAACAGGAGTTTTTAGGTCTTGGACGAAACTGTACTCTGTTCAATACTGCTCGTAAATGGGCATATAAGGCTGTTAGAGACTATTTTCATCACCATAGTAGCCTAGAGTGGGAGAAGGCGGTTTTATCGCATATAAGGGCGTTAAATAGTGAGTTTGAAATACCTTTGCCATATAGTGAGTTAAGAGCTACAGCAAAGAGTATTTCAAACTATTGCTGGAAAAAATTCTCTTATGGTGGATTTAGTGAATGGCAATCTAAGAATGCTGAGCGTGCCAATGTTAAAGGAGCATGCTCTTTAGGTGGGAAAGCGAGATCACATCAATATGATGAATTACGAATGATGGCTAAAGAATTAGAAGTGCAGGGAGTGAATAAAACTCAAATAGCAAATACTTTAAAAGTTAGTCGTCCTACTATTATTAAATGGCTTAAAGGGGTGTAAAAGTGCCGCCATATCAGATAACAGCCGTTTGTGTGATCGTTTTGAGTGGTTTACATTATTTGTTTAAAATAATTCTCTAATTTTAAATGGCCTAAAAATATTCATTACATTAAATTTAAATAGTATACTATTCCTTATACCTTAATAAGCAAGGATACACAGCTACCCCTATTTAATGTAATGAAATGTGGTACTCTGTGACCTTGATCAGGGGAAACCCCCCAATGCCCCCAAAAGCAAAAACATTCTTTTTAAATAAAGAGATGGATCCAATGACAGACAAGATTACAGTTCAAAAGAAAGTAATTAGAGAAAGAACATTTAAAGTCAGATTGTCAGAAACAGAATATCAATTGCTTGATTCAAATAACCCTTATGGTTCAATTGCAAAGTTACTTAGACAATCTGCTCTAGAAAAAACGACTAAGATTTATAATTCAAAACAAAAAAAACAAGATCAGCTCAAATTAGCTCCTTCTGCTGAAGCCATTTATAGCCAAACAGAGAAACAACTGATTTTAGAACTCAGTCGTATTGGTAATAACTTGAATCAAATTGCTAAAGCAGTGAATACAGATATTGCAGATGTAGGTACATTTGATAAAACCAAGTTACTTCATTTGTTAATTTCAATTGATCGCCAACTTCGGGAGTTACGCCCAGATGATTGTTGATTTCTTTCGACATGGCACAGGATTATCAAAAAACTGTTTAGATTACTTACTGGGTGAAGATCGAGAGCGTGAACATGCTCAAGTGTTAAGTGGTGATGTAGAGTTAACGGCACAATTGATTGATAGTAGCCCTTTTACTAAAAAGTATACTTCGGGGTGTTTAAGTTTTTATGAGCATGATTTAGATGATAAAGATAAACAAAAGATCATGCAGGATTTTGAGCAGTGTCTTTTTCCCGGTCTTGAGCAAGACCAGTACAAAATACTATGGGTAGAGCATCGAGATAAATTCAATCAAGATAAAGTGGACTCCAATCATCTACCGACTGATGCAAAAGAACTTGATCAAAAAAGACGTTTAGAGCTCAATTTTGTGATTCCGAATGTTGAACTCAGTACAGGAAAACGCTTACAGCCGTTTTATGCCCCTGTTGATCTTGACCGAGTCGATTTATTTAAGAAAATTACCAACACAAAATATGGGTTATATGACCCTGATGCCCCCGAGAATCGACAACTGCTATTAGATAAAAAACACCTTCCAAGCAATGTAAAAGCATTTAAAAGTCAATTACATGATCGTATCTATCGTGCGGTTTCTGATGGATACATTTCCGATCGTCAAACATTGGTGCAATGGCTTGAATCACATCAGATCAAAGTCACTCGACAAGTTAAGCAATCCATTGCTATTGAAAATCCTTTTAATGACGCAAAGCGTCCTATTCGCTTAGAGGGCGAGATTTATGAGCAAGGCTTTACAGCTACTGGAGAATATCGACAAGAAGTACAACAACGAATTGAAGCATACCGAGGAACAGCTTCAGAACGCTATAGATCAAACCTCAAAGACTATCAAAGACAGCTTGAACACAAGAACAAATATCACAGCGAACGCTATTCAGGCATTGGACGAAAAGATCGATCAGAGCCTAGCACAGAGCTCCGAAGCGATAGACAGCAAGCTGACCGAGCACCAAGCCTTGCTAGAATCGAAATTAAGCCGTTTACAGCAGTTAAACGAGAAGATCGAGAGCGAAGCACAGAAAGTCCACAACAACGAAGTAGAGAAGAAGCTGAATCTTTTAAATATCATGCTGATTTCAACTGCTGTTATTTTACTTATTGCGATTTTACTCTTGGGCTACAGTACCCAAACAAAGTACAGCGAGCTGCAAACAGTGAACAGCGTGGTCTTGGAAAAACAAGCGATAATCGACCATTTGAACAAATCAGGGGGGAGTTTGAATATCAGTACATGTACCAAAGACAACAAGAATCCTCGACTGTGTATTCAGATCAATACCAAAGCAGGGAGTTGGCAGGGTGGCACATACATGGTTCCAATGGGGTATTAATAGATGACCGAACTCGAAATACAGTTGTTGAAGATTA
>NZ_JBWXUO010000021.1:0-53005 GCF_056711485.1 Acinetobacter sp. N1-1
AGCCATCAAAATAATAGGAAATAAGTGTCTTTGCGATTTCATATAGGCGTACCTTACTGACTTTCTTTGGCAAAGTACGCTGCTGCCTTTTTTCGAAATTCACGTTCCATTTCGGCTGTTTTAAGCTGCTGTTTAAGTTTTTTATTTTCTTCGAGTAAAGCATTTAGATCAGGTGAATACTGTTTTTAGTCAAAGTCCCTGCCTTTGCCTTTGTATTCCAGTTCGAAAGGGTTTGCATGGAAATGCCGAGTTCTCTAGCTGTTTGGGATACATTGCCTTGATTGGCTTCTATTGCTTTGATCGCTTCAGCTTTAAATTCTGCCGTATACGTCTTGTGTTTCTTGCTCATGGTAAACTCCTGATGAGTATGTATAGTTTACCAAGTTAAACCCTCCTGTTTTTTCAGCAGACATCATTTAAACGTCTTACCAGTATTTTTAATTTTTCATCATACTTATAATGATATAAAAAAACAGCATCTCTATGTGTAAGACCCTTGGGTAAAATCACAAATTTTAATATGTTTTTTTCTTTTGCGATGTCAATAATTTGCTGGTCATGTGGAAGTAATTTTTTATTAATATCGTCAATTGAATATCGGCAAAGAATTCTTTTAATATCCATGCTATACCCATATAGTGTAATGAATAATAGAAGTGGATGTACTACGAAATCTTTATTATCATATTTAATGTTGATTAATTGATTCCGATCTTTTTCAGAAATTTGATTAAAGTATGATTTAAAATCAAAGGGAGTAGAATGAATTGTACTGTTATAATCAGGGTTTTTTGCAAGCTTTTGAGTTGTTAGTGCTTTATAAATAGTGATGTGTGCTGAATTATCAGGAGACTTTCACTTGGGAGATTTTAGGCAGCCAACTTGCAAAAGTCCTCTGCCATTTGATTTGGTGTCTTAAAATCCAAACCTTTTTGAATTCTTCGTTGATTATAAAATAACTCTATGTATTTTGTAATCTCCGCTTTGGCTTCTTCCCTCGTTTTATAGCTATGATGATGCACCAATTCGTTTTTGAGTATGCCCCAGAAGCTTTCAATCGGTGCATTATCGTAACAATCGCCACGCTTGCTCATTGAACCCTGAAAGCCACATTTTTCAAGTAAGTTTCGATATTCATGACCGCAATATTGGCTGCCTCTGTCTGAATGCACAATGAGGTCCTTAGTTGGTTTTTGATTGCGAATAGCCATATTCAATGCATCACAAACAAGCTTGGCTGTCATACGCTCATTTAAGCTGTAGCCAACCACTTGTTTCGTGTAAAGGTCTTTTACAGCTGCTAAGTACAACCAGCCTTCAGTTGTCCATATATACGTAATATCACTCGACCACGCTTGATTTGGTTTAATCATTGAGAATTGTTGTTCAAGCAAATTTGGATAGATCGCTCGGTTATGGTCACTGTTCGTTGTTCTTTTGAAACGCTTGTGGCGCTTACAATACAGCTGATTTAACTTTTTTATCTGACGAACGGCATAGGCACTAATTTTTACGCCCTGAGCCTGTAAATGCTTGGTTAAACGAATATAGCCATAGCTCTGTTTCGTTTCCTCATGTGCTATTTTGACCAAAATTGCTTGTTGATTTCGCTGAATTGATTGTTTACTCACACCTTGTTTTAGCCAATCATAAAAGCATGAAACTGATACGTGAAGTAAGCGAGCCATCAAAATAATAGGAAATAAGTGTCTTTGCGATTTCATATAGGCGTACCTTACTGACTTTCTTTGGCAAAGTACGCTGCTGCCTTTTTTAGAAATTCACGTTCCATTTCGGCTGTTTTAAGCTGCTGTTTAAGTTTTTTATTTTCTTCGAGTAAAGCATTTAGATCAGGTGAATACTGTTTTGTACCGGCTAAAGTCCCTGCCTTTGCCTTTGTATTCCAGTTCGAAAGGGTTTGCATGGAAATGCCGAGTTCTCTAGCTGTTTGGGATACATTGCCTTGATTGGCTTCTATTGCTTTGATCGCTTCAGCTTTAAATTCTGCCGTATACGTCTTGTGTTTCTTGCTCATGGTAAACTCCTGATGAGTATGTATAGTTTACCAAGTTAAACCCTCCTGTTTTTTCAGCAGACATCATAGAATATATCTCATAATTTTCTGTAACATTTATATCAAACGTTTCTATAGAAAACCTTTCTGTTGATTGTCCATCTTTCCAAATACTACCAAATGGCATTTTATGTAAAAAATTAATAGGAATTGAAATAGTAATATAAGAGTCATATATATTATCTCCTGTAGCATTCATATATATAGGTGCAGTCAAGTCAGCAAGGACTATATCAATATGAACAAGTGAATTATCAGAATTTGTATAAGTTTGTATTTTATGTTTATACCAAAGGACAACATATTCATGTTTAGGATTGTAGTAATAATTTGACTTATATCTTGATATGTTTTCTGTATTTTCCAGTAATTTAGAAAAATTAAAAGAATTTTTATAATATTCACGCTCGTATGCGTTCTCTGCAAAAAAATGCATAATTATGTTCTCGTTAGATTTTTTCTATTTATTTAGAATATTACCATTTATTTGTTATTTTTATACTTGGTGTGCAGTTTAGTTTTCCTAAAATTAACATAATCCTGATTATCTGAATTAAAAATGGAAGTATTAGCGGTTCTGTCACATTAAGGATTTAAAAGCGAATATTAGACTATTTTTGATATTTTACGTCATCAACAGATAGAATAATCTTATGGATGTGATTTCATCTTTGGATGTATTGAGTTGTCCTTTACGAAGCATGTGCATCCATTCAATGCCGGATAAAATAATCTTGGCACACCTGAATGATTTAAATCCTATATGGGTCGAATGCGTCTCTTAATGAGTCGATGATCTTGTTCCTCTCGGTTATTTAAGTATTTATTTTGCCGTATTTTGAGGAGGCTGATCGTCGAATCAGTATTTCGATTCAGATGACGTAATACGGCATGATTTGCTACGCTATGATCAATCGTCACCGTATAGGTGTCCATTGTAACGTATGGCTTGATGGAAGAATCTTAAAGCTGTACGGGTATTGCGCTTAGCTGTCAGCAAGAAGTCGATGGTTTGCCCTTGTGAATTTACTGCCCGATACAAATACCTCCATTGTCCTTTAACCTTGATATAGTTTCCATCCATCCGCCAATGTGTCCCTACTGCTTTTTTATGTTTTTTGAAGGCCTGATCAAGTAAAGGAGTTAAGCGAATAACCCATCTATGCAAGGTTGAATGATCGATATCAGCCCCACGCTCTTTCATTATTTCCTCAAGGTCTCTTAAGCTCAATGCATAGCTCAGATACCAGCGTAAGCATTGTGCAATCACGTCTGTTGGATAATGAAGGCGTTTAAATGCTTGGGAAATAGTGCTCATTGAGTGACTGTAAATTTAATCAGTTTAGCAAACTTTCCTTAATGCGACAGAACCTTAATTCTAGGTAATTCGCAACACACCCTAACACAATCTTAGCACCTAACCTCCTATGACTCGCTGTTTGTAATTTTTAATAAATTCAGCTAAATCTTGAATATCGCGTAAAGTTAATTGGCCCGTAAATTTCCCATATTTCATTACCTCTGTGAGTTCATAGCTTTGACCACTTTTAATATCTATATATGAGGGCACTTTTAAGCCAGCTTGTCTCCAATCCTTAATAGGATAGTACTGTTTCTTAATGAACTCTGATTTGTTGGTATATTTACTCGTAATAGAATCCAATACAACAAGCCCCAGCTTTACCTGACCTACTTCTACTGTATAGCGTTCTTTACCTTCTTTAGTGTTCCCAAAAGCTACAAAAATTTTGTAGATATCTCCTACAGCCATAACTACTTACCTTTGATCTCATGGAATACACCTAAAGCATCTGCTCGCATTTGTTTTAATGGTTGGTTTTCATATACAGATATTTCTAATAAATCAGCAGCCATTTGACGACCAAGCTCTTCCCTACGTGCCATTTCAAGTTCAGCTTGCATTGTTTGAAAATCCTCATAACTTAATACCACAGCTTCAGGAACATTGTTCGTGAATACAAAAACAGGCTTATGTGTTTCTTTTACACCTTGAACAATTTTAGTCCATGATTTGCGAACATCTGTTGCACTTGCTGTTGTACCATTAATAGAGTGCAATATATTTATCATTAAATTTACCTATATATTTATCATCAAATATAGTTTAATTGAAATCTTACTTAAGCGAAAGTAGCAAAAATACTCATATTTTTGCTACCCGATATACCGTTGCCACTCCTACGCCTACTGCTTTTGCAATTTCTTCCTTAGTCATACTATCAAGTGCCAGTAATTGCTTAATACGAGCATGTTTAGCGCGATTAGGAGCTTTTCCTTGAGGTTTATAGCCAGAACGTAGTAAACCCTGCTTAATGCGCTCTTTTCGCTTCTCATTATCCAATCTTGCCATTGTTGCAAGTAAATCAATTAGCATTGAGTTAATTACTGAAAGTATTTCACCTGTAATTCCATCTTGAGACAAATGATGCGTTGTTGGTAAATCAGCAACAACTAGTCTAATACCTTTTGCTTTAATCTGCTGTTTAAGTACATCAAAGTCTTTTTGGGATAACCTAGATAACCGATCTACACTTTCAACTAAGAGAACATCACTATTGTTAGATTCACTCAGTAACTTGTTTAACTCTGGACGAATAAGTTTTGTTCCTGAAAAGTTTTCAACGTATGAACAATAATTAGATGAGTAACTTTTACTGAAATTAATCAGATCATCTAGTGCTCTTTCTGCATCTTGATCTTTGGTAGATGCTCTTACATAAATTCTTACGACACTCATATCAATTAGACTTCAATATTTAAGTTGAGTAATAAAAATAAGATTTTGCATGATTTTTTATATAAATGATAGTCTAACGATAGTTTTTATAAAAATGATGAATTTTCTAACTTGGGTATAATCTAAAGATAAAGTGACAATGATCCTAGACAGAATTGTGGACATTCGATCTCTCTAAAGAGTTCAAATAGTTTTGTTCAAAAACCTCAGGGCTTAACCAACCATTTGCAGAATGTCTTCTAATCCGATTGTAGTAAATTTCAATATACTCAAACAAGACTGAATTGGCCTCTTTTCTTGTAGAAAATACACTGTCATATACAACATGCCCCTTTAATGTGTGGAAGAAACTTTCAGTCACTGCATTATCCCAACAGTTCCCTCGACGCGACATACTTTGGACCGCATCATTTGTCAGCAGTAAGGCTCTAAAATCACGGCTACAGTACTGGCTGCCTTGATCAGAGTGCACCATCATACCTTTAGGATAACCTTGACAGGCAAGTGCGTAGTTAAACGCATCACAGACCAATTGATGATCTATTCGTGTGCTTGTTTGCCAACCCACGATACGTCGACTAAACAATTCCAACATCACGCATAAATACAGCCAACCTTCCTTTGTGTGAATTTACGTAATATCAGTCGTCCAAACCTTATTTGGTTTAGGCACTGCAAATTGATGATTTAACAAGTTTGGTGCTGTTGGTAAACGGTGATTTGAATCCGTTGTATGCTTGTATTTACGGGCGACTTTACTACGTAATCTTAATTTGCTTAACATCCGACCCAAAGTACGCTCACTCATACTGTAGCCTAAATCATGCATATCATGGACAAGAGATGGGGCTCCTAAACGTGCATGGTGCTGCCAATAGGTTGATCTCAGATTATCATAGTCTTGCTTTAACCCATGTGCTCTTTTACGCCAAGCATAATAACCTGAAGGGCTAACAGCTAAACACTGACAAGCAGTCGCTAGAGTAATGCCCTGTATTCTCATCTTGTTAATTACCGTGTACTTTTCTTGGCTTGATCTGTCAGAAAGTACACATGTACTTTTTTTAGGATGTCATTGGCCTCTCTGAGCTGTTTGACTTCTTTTTCTAAATCCCGTATTCGCTATTGTTCAGGGGAAAGCTCTCGTTTCCTTGAGCCTTGAGGATTGGCCACGCGAATCCACTTGTCTAAAGTGGAGTAACCAACACCGAGTTTACCTGCAATTGTTGCTAATGGTTCATGTGCGTTCGCAAGTGCATAATTGATTGCTTGCTGTTTAAATTCCTGATTAAAGCGTCTAGCCATTTGTTCATCTCCAAAGTTAATTTTACGTTAGCTTTAGAGAGACTTTTTGTCCACTTTTTTGTCTAGGATCAAAAAAATAATCCATAAAAATGGGAGCAATTGAACTGCTTCCATTTTTTACACTCAATCTCTATTCAGATTGACTTTCTATACGAGTCTTTTCGTATTCCTGAACCTTTTTAAAAATTGGATAAAAATCAAAACCATCCTCTTTCATTGTTGAAATCAGAGATATAATCACAGCCAAGTGAGATGGTACATAACCAACTTTATTATAGTTAGTAATAGAGTTTGGTCTCATTCCTAATAATTCAGCAAATTCTTTAATTGATAGACCTGCTTTACCGATCAGTCTTTGGAATTCTTCGTAAGGCATGAGATTTAAGTTCAGCAACAAATAAAAGAGAATTATAGCATAAGCATAATATTTACAATAAGCACACAATAAATTGTGCTTAACACATATTTTTATGTGTTTTAATTATCTCTATCAGGTATCTATACCCTTAGGAGGTTTGTTATGAATTATTTTACATCACCCAAATTATTTATATCACCAAAAGTAAAAAAACTTGGTTTAGAGTTGATTCAAGAGTTCTATATTCAACAAACTGCTCGTTTGGCATTTTATTTAGACGTTAATCCTTCTTTTAATGGTCATGAAGCTGTATTTTTTTGGATTAGAAACTATCTAGAGGAATACCCTGAAGCTAGTTTTTCTGAAATTAGAAATCATTTTACTCGTCTAGTACCTCAATATTAGCCATTTTTCACTCCTATTAGCGGTACTTAAGTAAGAATAAGTACCGTTTTAAGATATATTATAGTCCTTCTCTTGTTCATATATTTTTTACGTTCTTAATTTTTAATTTCTTTTCAGTTGCTGCCATTTAGCAAATTTAGCCTCGTAATATGGTTTATCAAGTTAATAGCAATTTTCTGCACGTATACGATTAATTCATATAATTATTTTTCGGTATAACTTAAGCTGTCCATTATCAACTCCTAATACATTTGCAGTCAGTTTCTTAGTACCAACTTTTTAGGGATTCTTAGGATTATGACGTTTAAAAAATTGTTCTGGGTATGATCAATTTTGTCATCATCTCTTCGCTATACATGAAGTGCAATTAGGTTGCCAAGTTTCAGCATGAATATGAATGGATCAGGTGTAAGAAAGTTTATAGTGATCTGAAAGTTCAGTAATAAATCATCAGTAAGCTTAACTTTTTATTTTGTACTAATTCCTTTAGGTAGTGCAATAACTAAACTTGAACTCACGGTCATTTTTTCGTTGATATAAGTTCACAGTTTCCCAAAGTTTCTCAATGCGTGTAAGTACTACAAATGACTATGATCATCAAAACTTATTTTTCATTATTTACTATAAGAAATTTTCTCACTTTAGTACTTCTAAAGCTTTTACATAAAAATCATTTGGTTAATTAACAAACAAATGATTTTTGTTTACTAATTTCAGATTCGCTATTTATAGTGCTCTCCAAGTGCTACAGATGCTTTAATTTACTTGATTATACTTAGCTTTATTTGAAGGAAGTACTATATTTGAACAAGTTTAATTTATGAGTTAATTAAGTCATTGAAAAATATCTACTTCTAATTGAGTTTAAAGTATGCTAAGTTTTTTAATTCAATTTTTAGGTGTAAAAAAAACAGATTAAAAATCTGCTTTTTTTACTTTGTTTCACAGATACGTAAACATCTGAAAAATACAAACTAGAGACTTGCTATTTTAATGATGTTTTATGTATTTGCAACTACTGTGAAGTTGCAGATTATGAATAATATACAATTTTTAGAAGTTTTTTATAAAAACCTCGCACCCAAGCCATACTGTAGCTACGGTAAAGGTACAGCAACCTTTATTCGTTCAAAACATCATGCAATTAAATTTCCACTCATTCAAGTTAATCCACCGCATATCGTCAGATATTTGATTTTTGATATTGATATGCCGGATGCATATTTACATTTTTCGGATGCTCAACTTCCAGTACCCACATGGATTGCTAAAAATAAAGAAAATGGCCATTGCCATATCTGTTATGAGCTAAAAATTCCCGTTTGTAAAACTGAAAATGCGCGATTAAAGCCGTTAGCCTATCTCGCCGCTATTGAGCATAGCTATGCAAATAAACTTGGTGCAGATTTAGAGTATGCTGGCTTACTCACAAAAAATCCAATTGATCGTAAAAACTGGGAAGTTACTTTACTCAATCCTCGACCTTTTGAATTAGATGAACTTGCTGATTATGTCGACTTAGATTACCAACCTAAGAAGATGACTAAAAATGAAATATCTGGGCTTGGACGTAACTGTGCCATGTTCGATAGTGTTCGCTTTTGGGCATATAAAGAAATAGGAGGAAGTATCGACATGGGTTATAAGAGCTGGCATAGCAAAGTTCTTAATACCGCTCAGAGCGTAAATCATACGTTTTTACAGCCACTACCGCATTCAGAAGTTAAAGCAACAGCAGCTAGTGTCGCAAAGTGGGTTTGGCGAAATCATCATAGTGCTGAGTTTCAGGCTAAATTTAGCGAGAAACAAGCGAATAGAGCAAAAATAGGTAATACACAAGGTTCAAATTCAAAAGGTGGAAAAGCTCGTTCATTAAATTATGCGGATTCAAGACAAATGGCACTAAAACTACATATAGAAGGAATGAATAATACGCAAATTGCTGCAAAATTAAATGTAAGTAGAAAATCAATTACGCGTTGGCTAACGGGGAAAATCGTCATTTAAGTGGGACAGTGCCGCCAAATCAGATATTAGCCCGTTTAGCGCTAATAGAGTCGAAACCTTGGATCCTTCAAAGACTTAGCAATTACTCATCTGGTAATGAGTTGGGATCAAAAAACCTATCGTTTAAGTGCGATTATAAGCTCACGACCGATCTTTTCACATATATTTTCATCCATTATTAATTATTTAAAATTGCTTAGAACGCATAACAGTGCTTTTAAATTCCTGACTAAAGCGTCTAGCCATTTGTTCATCTCCAAGGTTAATTTTACGTTAGCTTTAGAGGGAATCTTTGTCCACTTTTTTGTCTAGGATCAAATTAACAGTTATTGAAAGCTGATTAATTTCACTTTAAAGCGATTTTTTCTATTTAAAAAAAGTAAACCTATTTCTTGATTTTTTTCTAAAAAATTTTCAATTCAAATCATTATTCAATACTCTTTTACTTAGGTTGTTAAGTGAGCAAGCATACCTGTGCCCCCAAAAATCTTCGATATTTTGGTATTCAGGAGCTTGTTAGGGGTTCCACCCCTAAGACCCGGAAAAGCAAAAGCTGGAGCGAAAATGAAGAATGAAATAGCTACTCAGAAACAGCAATATCAAAAGCAAAAGCAGGTCAGGAACATTATAAAAAAGTACAGATTTAATCAATTTGAGCTTGAGCAAATCGACGTAATTTTAAAAATGAGAAATCAGTCTTTAACTGATTTTTTACGAAAAGCGATTCAGTCAGAAATCCAGCGTAGTTCTTTTTATGTTCCGACATTGAAAGAACTTAAAAACAGTTTTGTTCTTAAACCAAAACATATTAAAAAAACAGAGATTCAAATTGTTAAACGCTATCAAAATATAGATCCGAAATTACTGCTCGAATTAAGCAGAATCGGTAATAACATTAATCAAGTTGCGCGTGCATTAAATATTATAAAAAAGGATTCGGTAACAGAACTTACAAAGTATGACTTCTTGCAATGCCAAATCATTTTAAAAAACTTTCAAAATGATTTTCAAAGTTTATTGCCAAGATTGCCCAAAATTCAACGCTCAGAAAAAGCGATCGAAAAAAGAAAAGCACAATTAGAAAAAAAAGGTTTGGAGCTCTAATGTTAATCAAGTTCTTAGAACATGGAAAAGGAGCTGCAAACAGAGCATCAGCTTATGTTCTAGATTCTGTTGATCATTTAAATCGAGCTAGAGCTGGCGTTGATGTACTACGTGGAGATCCAATTACATTTACTTCTATCTGTGATTCTAGTCCTCATCTTTGGAAATATACGAGCGCAGTGATTGCCTGGGCAAAAGATGACAATCCAAGTGATGTACAGATACAAGAGGTTTTGAATGAATTTGAAAAACATGCTTTCGCTGGACTTGAAACCCATCAATATCATTTATTTGCGACTCAACATATAGAAGATGACGGCTCAAAACACATTCATATACTTGTGCCTCGATTCGAACTTGAAACAGGAAAGAGCTTAAATATCGCACCACCTGGGCATGAAAACTATTACGCACCACTACGGGATTATTTTAATTATAAGTACAACTGGTCCCGCCCGGATGATCCCCTTCTTAGAGCAACAACCAAAGCACCGCATCACGTTGAAAAAATTACCGCACAAGTAAAAAAAATATTGGATCAAGAATCCTTTGAACTGCTCAAAAAAGCGCAGTTTTGCAGAATGATTGATAACTACGTGAAAGTGTTACTAGAGAGTACCTTTGTTCAAAACAGAACAGATATTGCAAAGTGTTTGCGAGAGCTCAATGGAATTAAATCAGTTAAAGAAGGGAAAAACTATTTAACAGTGACATTAAATGATGAAAAAAAACACAGACTAAAAGGCAATTATTACAATGACGAATTCGAAATTAACGCTTACAGAGAGCATCTCAAATCAGCAGAATATGCTCGAGAAGCTGCAAATGGAAATAAGCAGCATGCAAAAGACGCTCGAAAACTTTGTGAGCGTGCTAGAGCATCAAGAACAGAATATAACACAAACAATTACAAGAGTAAGCATACAGACAGAACAGGCAGAAACCGTATCGAATCGAATATCGACATTGATGTACGCAATCAACAAAGCGAGTCCGACGAAAATTCTCGAAGTGAACAACGAAATCAAATCAGAAATGAACAACTTACTTTTGACACTAAAGACACTCGATACAACGACAGTCACTACACTCAAAAAGGACATAGAGAGTCTGAATCTCAAAATCAAACAAGCAAAACAAATGATATTACAAGATCTGAAAATCGATACGCAGAAGATCGAGGATCAATTTTACTCAATAGTGATCGGAGCAGCAGAACAATCGATACCGAAGATCAAACACATCACCGAAGAAAAAATGGAGACAAAACTCAAGGAATTATTGCTATCAGAAAGATCGATTTGGATGATCTATGGGTTAATAGTTTTCTTGATATTTCTACTGCTTATGAGTTCATTTTTAGCGTATCAAATCTTTGCAAACACAAAACAGATCGAGATGCAAAGAAGCGAAATTCTTCAAAATACTGGGATTTTGAACTCGCAAATCGTACAGATGCAGAACCAGTCAAGTTACTTACAACAGATGGTGAAACACAGGAGATAGAAGATGGCGATAACAATGAGCGAAATCGACAAATATATCTTGAATCAGCTCGAATTATTGAAGAACGAAAACGCATTGCTGAAAACGTACAACAAAACATTGATCGAGCAGATCGAGCAACAAGAGAATATCAGCTTAGAACAAATGAAATTATTATCGAGTCTCAACGATATCAAGAAAACACTCGACGCAGAAAATCAACAACTAGTGGAACATCGTATCAGCTTAGAGAATACATTAATCAGCTCAAGAAGCGATTTTATGAACAGTTTAGAAAAAGAATTGCCTCAGTTTTTAATAAAGTTCAAGCAGTCTTTGCAAGAAAGTTTCATACAAGACATGAGAGCATACACGACATCAGAAGAAATCAAAGAGACAATTCAATTGTTGATTTCAGTAGAAATGATGAAGCAAAAGCAGGAATTTCTCGAAGAGATCCAACACGAGGTCGAATCGGTGAACAATTATCACGACGAATTCAAGATATTGATACAACAACTCTCAGCAAAGCTGTAGCGCAAATTGAGCTTAAAAATAAAGAGAAATCGGCGCAGAAAAAGTATGAAAAAGACAACAGCTCAAAATTCGAATGGTGATTACAAAACTGCAGCACTGAAGTTTACATCTTCTTTTCAATTGGGCCTAAACTTTAATAAAGTTCAATGATTTAGTTTAGTTAGTTTACTTAATTTAGTCAGTTTAGTTAGTTTGAAAAAAGGAATGTTTTATGAGAAAGTTAAAGAAAGCGGTGACGAAAGAATAAGTTTTTGAAGCATGTGTATCCATTCAATGCCGGATAAAATAATCTTGGCACACCTGAATGATTTAAATCCTATATGGGTCGAATGCGTCTCTTAATGAGTCGATGATCTTGTTCCTCTCGGTTATTTAAGTATTTATTTTGCCGTATTTTGAGGAGGCTGATCGTCGAATCAGTATTTCGATTCAGATGACGTAATACGGCATGATTTGCTACGCTATGATCAATCGTCACCGTATAGGTGTCCATTGTAACGTATGGCTTGATGGAAGAATCTTAAAGCTGTACGGGTATTGCGCTTAGCTGTCAGCAAGAAGTCGATGGTTTGCCCTTGTGAATTTACTGCCCGATACAAATACCTCCATTGTCCTTTAACCTTGATATAGTTTCCATCCATCCGCCAATGTGTCCCTACTGCTTTTTTATGTTTTTTGAAGGCCTGATCAAGTAAAGGAGTTAAGCGAATAACCCATCTATGCAAGGTTGAATGATCGATATCAGCCCCACGCTCTTTCATTATTTCCTCAAGGTCTCTTAAGCTCAATGCATAGCTCAGATACCAGCGTAAGCATTGTGCAATCACGTCTGTTGGATAATGAAGGCGTTTAAATGCTTGGGAAATAATGCTCATTGAATGACTGTAAATTTAATCAGTTTAGCAAACTTTCCTTAATGCGACAGAACCCATATTTATGCAACTTTGATTGCTTATTAATGTACTGCAACTAAACCTAAAGTTCAGGACTTGTAAATGATTTCTTATCCGTGATTCGGGTTATATAAATTAGTTTAGATATTAACTCTTTTTACAAAAAATCCTTAGAAATCCACTATACCTGTAAAAATGTAGTCATTTCTATAGTGATAAAATCCTGAAAATTTCTGTCCCATAGTTACTTTTTCTGAAAGTGATTTTCTAATACAAATTAAGAATGTTCCACTATTATTAGTACCATAAATTTCTGTAATAGAAATAGCATCAAAGTAGAAGCTAAAATTAATTTTTGGATATAATAATTTGAATAAACTCTCTTTAGCAGAAAATATAATATGCTGAAATATACATTTATCTATTATATTGTTTTTTAAAATTAATTTTTTTTCATCTAAATTTAATACTCCACTTTCAAATATTTTAATATTCTTACTATTTAAATATTCAATATCTATTCCAACAGATTTTATTTTATTTTTTTTACCGACTAAAGATACAGTTCTATCTTTAGAGTGAGAAATAGAACCAAAAAAACCTACTGGCCAAATAGGTTGCCCATGTTCACCTATATTAATCTTATGATTATATATCTCTAAATTTTTTAGATTAGATAAGCTACAATATCTACCAGAAAAAAAATCTGATTTTCTCTTTTTAGTAGAATCCTTGATCTTTTCTGGCAAAAAAATATCAAACTTTGTGAATAGGTTATCATTGTAATTTTCAAGGTTAGTATGGAGTATACTAAATGATATCTCATTACTTATTATTAGAGTTTTATTTTTTATAAAGTATGAATTTTTATTCATTATAAGCCAATGTTAAGTTAATGATAATGGACTATAATACCATTATTATAAGTAAATCATTTTAATATTGTATTAAGATAATTAGGAGAAATAAAAATGCAAAGAGTTGTAATTACTGGTATGGGGATTAACTCATGTATAGGAAATACTTTGGATCAAGTGACAGAGTCACTAAGATTAGGTAGGTCAGGTATTACTTTTAATGAAAAATATGCACAATTAAATCTTAAAAGTCAAGTTAGTGGTTATACTCCAAAATACTTTATGGGTATTAATGAAAAATTTAAAAGATCTATGGGTATATGTGCCATGTATGCTTATAATTCTGCTATCAATGCAATTGAAAATGCTAATTTAGATATCGCAGAATTAGCAAATAATCCAAGATATGGCATTATTGGTGGAACAGGAGGTAGTTCAACAGCTTCTATCATTGAAATGAAAGATACTTTGACAGAGTATGGTGCTAGAAAAATATCGCCAAATTTAGCACCTCGTTATATAAATAATACAATTAGTTCTAATATTGCTTTAGCTTTAAAATTACAAGGTATTACACAATCTATTGCTAGTGCTTGTGCAACATCGGCAGATGCAATTGGGTACGCCTATAATCTAATTGCTTTAGGTAAACAAGATTTAATGTTAGCAGGTGGAGGAGAAGAAGATCATTGGTCTCAAAGTGTTTTATTTGATGCTATGGGCGCATTAAGTTCTAAACATAATTCAGTTCCAAGTACAGCCTCTCGTCCTTATTCAAAAGATAGTGATGGTTTTGTTATAGCTAGTGGAGGAGGAATAGTTATATTAGAATCATTAGAACATGCTCTTAATAGAAAAGCTCCAATATTAGCCGAATTAGTTGGCTATGCAGCCAATAGTGATGGTCATGATATGGTTTCACCTAGTGGAGAAGGCGCTACTAGATGTATTAGATTAGCAGTTGATGAAGCTAAAAGGACCCATAATATCCGTAAAATTGATTATATTAATACTCATGGAACTTCAACTCCTGCTGGAGATATTCCAGAGTTGCTTGCGATTGAAAGAGCCTTTAATAATATAGAGAAAGTACCTCCATTAAGTTCAACAAAATCAATGACTGGGCATAGTTTAGGTGCTGCGGGAGTTCATGAAGCAATTTATTCTATTCTAATGTTAAAAAATAATTTTATTGCTCCAAGTATTAATATTACAGAGCTAAGAGAGGATGCCAAAAAGTTTGACATTGTACAGCAGATGAGAGAAATTGAACTTAATACTATAATGAGTAACAGTTTTGGATTTGGTGGAGTGAATACTTGCCTAATTTTTAACAAATGGAAAGACTAATATATTATATAACTTTAGAAAAGGCGTAGATTAATTTGCGCCTTTATTAAAAGTAAATTATAACTTTAGATTTCATTCATTAGAATTTTTTTTCTTAGTTCAGGTTCCCAGTAGTTATCCCATTGATCAACTATATAGTTTCTTTTCTGTAGGATATTAGATGAATTTAGGTTAAAATCTTCTTTAATATACTTATTTTGTAAAGACTTGGTTTCTTTTATGAAAGGAGATTGAGCAAATGTTTCATAGGTAATAGTCTTTCTAAAAAAATTTCCACAATAAATAGCAGAGACTATTGCTTCATCATCATCTTTTGTAAATTCTTGAATTTCCGATTTAATCGTATCTTTTGTCCATAGTTTATTGCCGGAAATTGTTTCGTAAATATCTACAGCTACATCACAGTGTTCTATTTCCTCTGTAAAATGATACGCCAACAAGTAAAGAAAACTAAGGTTTTGTGAAATATTTAGAGTTCTCTTAAAGTTTCTTCCAAAAAAAAATTGTTCAAAAAAAACAAAACTGGAGATACAATTTTTACTTTCAAAAATAGCTATTTTTCTTAAAGCATAACATAATGCTTCATGTGAACCACATTGAACTTCTTTTATAAGGTGATTGTAGTTTTTTTGATGTATATCTTGATAAAATGAATAAACCCTTGGGTGCCCCAAATTTGTTTTAATAACTTTTTCACATAAAAAAGCATTAACTATTTTATGATATCTAGCATGATGCATCTCTTGTTTAATAAATATATCATCTTTAGCCTTTAAATTTAAATTTATAAGATACTTATTATAATGGTTGCTAATAAACTTGCAGAAATACTCTATATGTTCAAGATAAAAAGAATATCCTAATCCTATTAAAGATGTTATTTCATCAAATGCCCAATTATAATTTAAATTATTATCTTTGATAATTGTCGACTTTAGGTCGAAAGGTATACGTCTAATTTTCATTTATTAAATCACTTAATTATTTACAGTGTTATAGAGGGCTTTAAATAAAGCCCTTACAATTACAAGAAAAGAATATTATCTTCAGCTTCTTTTGAAAAAACAGCTCGATTTTGACCTATACCTTTAACAAGGAATTTAATATGTTGTTCTTTAATTTGTTCATCTGTATAAGGATTTTTTTTACCAAATATAGTATTCATAATTTGACTCTTCTTTTTAATGATTCTATCAACAGCACCTTGTCCTCTCTTTGCTGGTAAAAACAATTTCATGAGCTTATTTTGACCTTCAAAATATGTTTCGTGCACCATTGCATTATGATATGTAAGGCCAACACTAATTGTTTCCAAAGCACGTTTCATATGATATTCATCTGATTTAATTAAATCAGTAATAACTGCTAACCATGCTTGAGTATGCCTTGCCTCATCTTTCATGATATTAGTAATTAGTTCTTGTAATTTTGTATGATGAACTTGTGAACGAAGATCTCGATATAATTCTGTATTCACGACTTCACCAAATAGATGAGCGAAAGTATAACTATATAAATCCCAATATTTTCTATCTAGATAACACCATATATATTTATTAGAATATTCTTGTACCGATAGTGTTTCTGTATACTTAAGATTTCCAGTTTGCACATAATGATTTGCTGTTGATAGTGCAATACCATGGCGCATTTCTTCATATGCAATAATATTCACATAAGCTAGAATTTGTCCCCAATCATTTTCCTTTCCTTTAGGATAACCATTTCTAATTTCTGTAAGAAGTAAATCATGAAATTGTACAGAAGAGGCTTGTCCTGAGTATTCACCTTCAGATAAACAGTCTAATAATTTAACAATTTTCCTATCATGGTCATCTAATTCTTTTAACCATTCCCAATCATAATAATTTGCATTCCAACGTTGTTCATCTGAAAGGCAACCAAAATGTACAATTGTATTTATACCTTTAGAAATATCTGTTTTTAGCATGATAGACCACCATCAACAATTAAATTTTGTCCTGTTATATAATCACTATCTCTACTTAATAAATAAGAAACTAGCCCTGAAATATTTTCAGGCTTACCAAATTTACGTAGAGGGATTGTTTTTTTTAAACTCATTTTATTTTCAATTTTATCAGTCATATCACTTTCAATAAAACCAGGTAAAATATTATTAACAGTAACATTAAATCTAGCAACTTCTAAAGATAATGACTTTACTAAACCATTTAGTGCTGATTTTGTTGATGAGTATCCAGTCTGTCCAATATTTCCTTTAATACTAGCAATTGAACTAATATTAATTATACGGCCTTCTGAATTTTCCATCATAGATGGTAGAAAGGCTCTGGTAATATTTAGTGTTGGAAATAAATTGTTTTCAAATAATGAAAAAATACTATTTTCTGTAGTATTTATAAATAATTGATCTATATTAATTCCAGAATTATTGATAACAGCATAAGGAGCTCCATACTCTTGTACTAAGTATGTACAAAGCTGTGAAATACTATTAGAGTCTGAGCTATCACATTTATATGATTGTACATCTAATCCTTCTTTCTGCATTGATGTAACAATTTCTTTTGCTCTATCTTCGCTTTTTTTATATGTAAAAATTACTTTATAATCTTGAGAGAGACGATCTACAATAGCCTTACCAATACCTCTAGTACCACCTGTAATAAAAACCCACTTTTTCATAAAAATCTCAAAATAATTTGGCTAAAAGTCCCATTTCTGTCGTAATAATAAGTTCATCCTTATCGTATAAATTCAATAAAACTGATGCATAAATATTATTATCGACTCTAACTAAATCTTTTCCTAAACAACTATATGAAAATTCATCAAAATTAAATTTTTCTTGAATCTTATCAGAATACACAGTTAAACTATGATTAACTTGATATACAACATAAGACTCTGGATTTAGTCCTTCATCTTGTAAGAATTTGCTTACATTATGTGCTAGCGGTGATTTTCTATTATTTTGAATATATATTGAGAATAATATACCATCCCAGAATATCAAGTTATTATTATCAGTACCTTTTATCTTTCTAAATAGCTGATATTTTTTACGTAAGATTTCTTCTGTAAAAAAAGATAAAATAGGATATTTTTTCAGTAAACTATAGTCAGAAGATTTTATGCTCTTAGTTTTTCCTAAATATAAGCATTTATTTTCATATTTTAATGAAATCTTATCGTTAAGATATAAAAACTCTAATGTTTCATTCATTGGTACTGAGTTTTTTAAAGTAATTTGAATGCTATTAGCATTAGTATCTAGATTTTTTAAAAATATAGATTTCATAGGTAACATAGCAAGCATGCCATGTACAATACATCCATCTAATCCATTACTTAAAGCAAACTCACTATCAAAATGGATAGGATTTCTATCTCCTGAAAAATCAGCCCATAGTTCTAAATCCTCTTGATTATAACTAATCAACATTCTGGATACCCTCTAATAATTAGAGAACTATTTGTTCCACCAAATCCATAATTAATATTTAATACATTATTTACTTTATCTAACCTTCTATGTTTATTAGGTATATAATCTAAATCACAATCTGGATCCTGATCATTTAGATTTATTGTTGCTGGAGCAATCTTCTCTTTTAATGTTTGCAAACAGAAAATAGTTTCCATGGCACCTGCAGCACCTATTAAATGTCCTGTATATGATTTAGTACTAGAGATAGGGATATTGTAAATTTTTTGGTGAAAGACTTTTTTCAAGGTCTTTGTTTCATTCAAATCATTCAAAGGTGTAGAAGTACCATGTGCATTAATATAATCAATATCATCAGCATCTAATTGAGCTTCTTCCATTGCTCTAATCAATGAAGTGTACCGTCCCATTAAATCATCTGCTGGAGCTGTTATATCAAAAGCATCAGAGCAGTTAGCATAACCAGTAATTTCTCCATAAATATGAGCACCACGTTCAAGAGCACTATCTAAAGTTTCTAAAACTACAGCAGCACTTCCTTCTGACAAAATAAATCCCGATCTATTACTATCAAAAGGACAACATGCTTTACTTTGGTACTTTTGTTCTTTACTTAATGCACCTAAAATGTCTACGGACCAAACATTATACCTACCTCTAATACTCTCACTACCACCTGCTAGCATACATTTAACTTTACCGTTTTTAATTAACTCGTATGCATCGCCAATAGCAATATTTCCCGTAGCACAAGCAGCTACATGAGTGTTCTGATAACCTCTCATATTCCACAACATGGAGGCTGCTCCACTAAGTACGCTATGCATAGAAAAGATTGTACTGAAAGGTGATGCAAAACCAGAGGAAACATATAAATCATTATTTTCAATTGTTGAATCTACACCTCCCCATCCCGTACCAAAAATGATACCTCGATCAAAAGGTGAATATAATTTATCTAATGTTTCACAAGGATTTTTACCAAAAGCAGATTCCATAGCTTCGAGTGAAGCTATCATTCCTAACTTTGCAAATCTAGGTAAAAGCTTTAATATCTTTTTTGGTATATTTTTAGATGGTAATGGATCCTCTACAACTCCAAAGAATTTAGATACTATTGATGGATCATCACTAGGTATATATTCATACCCCATCTTATAATCTAAAATGGATTGCCAAATTTCATTTACATTTGAACCTAATGAACAAATACCACCTATACCAGTAATTACAACTCTATTATTATTCATAATTATTATTCAAATGACTTACAGAAAGTATAAAAATCACCCATAGTTGTAGGTTTTTGCTCAGATAGTTTATTTAAATCGATATTTATTCCTAATTCTTTTTTTAGTGCTACCTGAATACTTACATAATCTAGGCTTGCCAAATCAAGATCTTCAACTAATGTATTATTACTAAGACGATTAATATCAAAATCTGTGAGATCTTCAATTAAGTTGTTAACAATTTGTTCTATACCACTCATGACTTTATCCTTCTATTTAAATTAAAGTAAATTAGCACTACCAGACATAATTTCATTCATAATTTTTTTAACTTCATCAGTCATTGGTACTTCCATTGAGAAAGTATTATTAATAACTGTGTAATCAATATAACCCATTCTTCCTATTGGTTTAATTTTCGCTATATCGAGTAATCCTTTAGAAGTAATATAATTATCATCAATATGTATACGCATAACTTGGCCAATTATCATATCGACTGTACCCACATCACCATGACCAGGTATTGTAGTTGTTGATATGTATTTACATTCCATTTTACAAGGACTATCTTTTACCATTGGCACATTAGATAGTTCAGCTTTCTCTTTAATAATATTAGCAAGTTCAAATTCGTCTTCATTTGAAGGAACAATCATTGCGGATATATTCATAGCATCTTTTAAGTCTTCTGTAGCCATATTCCATACAAACCATCCTGTATCTTCAGCATTTACTGCTGAATCTTTTCTTTTGCCTCTAGGATAATGATTTGCACAGAACATAACTGTAGGCGGGTCAAATGTAATAATCCCACATTGACTAAATGGAGCTAAATTATGGTTGCCTCTTTTATCTGTTGTAGAAATCCAAGCAATAGGCCGAGGAATTACACAACTTCTAAATGGTGTATAAGGCAATGGACAGTTATTTTCTTGTGGATCATATTTCATATTAAAAGTCTGTGTTTTTTCTTATTTAAACACATTTTTTTTTGTAAAAAAATATTTTATACAGATATGTCTGTATATTAATAAATTATTTAAATACATATACTTAAATTACAATTATATACATTTAGTTATATTATTTTCTACTAACAGAGATTTAATTTTTATTAATATTCAAAAAAATTAGATAAAATAAACTATTTAACCCAAATCACGGATAATTATTTAAAATTTCTAAATACTAGGTTTTGTCGCAGTACATTGATGAGCAATCAAAGCCGTATAATCAAATGATAGATAAGATTAACCACTAATACTTTTGTTTAAATAATAATCCGTAAAAAGATTAAAAGTGTTTTTAAAAATAAGAGTAAAAAATAGAAAATATGCTTTTAATGTTTTTATTAATCTTTTAATGCTTTTAGACAAGCTCAATCTCCTGTGTGGCATATCCTGTAGCAGATATATCACTACAAATTCTTTGTTATATCACTACAAATTCTTTGTTATATCACTACAAATTCTTTGTTATATCACTACAAATTCTTTGTTATATCACTACATTAAATGATAATATAGTTGAATATAATTTTAGGTCATATAAATATGAAGAATAAACTTGTTGTAAAAGATAATATTTTAATTAATGCAAGCTACAATCTAGAATTAACAGAACAGCGTTTAATACTCCTTGCTATTGTTGATGCAAGGGAATCAACAGTAGAGCTAACATCGGATACCGTAATTCAAATTGAAGCAAAAAAATATGCAAAATCATTTAATACAACAAATGAAGCAGCGTATGCAGCATTAAAAAGTGCAGTAAACAGTTTTTTTGAAAGAAAGTTCTCATATAAAGAATATCGTGGAAGTGCAAACAAAGAGTTTATAGTGAAATCACGGTGGGTATCAACAATTGCATATTCAGACAATCTAGGGATACTTGAAATTACCTTTGCACCCAAAGTAATTCCTTTAATTACTCGGTTAGAAAAACACTTTACTAGCTATCAGCTCAAACAAATATCACAACTTTCCAGTAAATATGCAATACGTCTCTATGAGTTACTAATATCATGGCGTGAAGTTAAACAAACACCAATTTTAAAAATACTAGACTTTAGAGGAAAAATGGGTTTAGAAGAATATGAATACTCAAGAATGGATAACTTAAAACGAATTGTTATTGAGCCAGCAATTAAACAAATTAACAAATATACAGATATAAAAGTTGAATATGAACAATTTAAGGAAGGTCGCACCATCTCTGGTATAAAGTTCACATTTAAAGAAAAAATCATACATAAGAAAATAGAAATAACTAAAGAAAAAGGCAGAGATACTCCAGACTTATTTTCAAATATGACAGAAAAGCAAATTAGTTTTTTTGCCAAAAAATTAGCTTATGATGAGGCTTTCTCAAGCAAATATGCAAAAATTGGGGAAAATTATTCTGATTTTGAAGCCCGTTTAATCAAACAATTAAATGATATAAACTTTGTAAACAACCATTTAAGCGATCTACAAAAAGTAGGTTTTTTACTCAAATAGAACAATATATACTTTTAACTTATGTAACTTATGTAACTTATGTAACTTATGTAACTTATGTAACTTATGTAACTTATGTAACTTATGTAACTTATGTAACTTATGTAACTTATGTAACTTATGTGGTATACTTGATAGATAACTTTACTAGGGTTAAAAGAAAAATGATAATATTAGTTGGTGGTGAAAAAGGTGGTTCAGGCAAAAGCTGTTTAGCTCAAAACCTAGCAGTTTACTTACAAGCAAATAATCGAGACATATTATTGTTGGATGCAGACCCACAAGGAACAACAACCGACTGGGTAAAAGAACGTGACGAAAACACAACTGTAACAAATATTCCATCTGTTCAAGCAGCAGGAAATATAAGACAAGTACTCATAGATCTATCTAAACGCTATCAAGACATTATTATTGATGCAGGTGGGCAAGACTCAGAAGCACTTCGTTCTGCAATGACAATAGCAACACACATGCTTTTACCTTTCAGACCAAAAAGACGAGACTTAAAAACATTAGTTCATGTAGAAAAACTAATTCAGTTAGCAAAAGCAGTAAATCCTCAAATATATACACGAGCAGTCATTACACAGTGTCCAACACTGCCTAATCAGGCACAACGTATCTTAGATGCAAAGGACGCATGTGAGTCATTTGACCTAGTGACACTAAACCACTTTACATGCAATCGAAATATCTATGACGATGCAGACGAAAACGGTTTATCTGTTTTTGAAATGCCTGCTTCAGAAAAAGCAAAACAAGAAATTGAGGAAATTGCAAAAGAGTTTTTAGGAGAAATTTAATGGCTTTGAACGGTTTAAAAAAAGAACCACCTGTAAACAAAGATGATGTTGCTGTAAACGCTTTTATTTCAGGTGCAACGAAAGCGATAGATCAACTGACTCCACATCCAGTATCAAATGCTAAATTTAAGCGATATACCTTTTCCTTAACCGATGATGTGAGTATTGAGATAGATAATTTAAAATTAAGATGTCAGGTAGCTAAGGCCAACCGTTCTATTATTCTTAAAGCAGCAATAATGCAATTAACAAATTTATCAGACCAAGAGCTACAGAAGCTAATTACTCAAGAAGTAAAAGCGAAATAACAAAAAACAGGGTATTAGCCCTGTTTTTATTTAAAACCATACTGACCATGCAGCCACATCGTAAACTTTCTACAACAAAAATTAGTATGGATTAATAATGGTATAAAGTATTTTCATCGACACGATGTAAATTTTAAAAGCTTAAAGAGGCTAAATATTTATATGAGATGAGCCTAGAGAATGATCAACTTATGATTGTAGAAATAGATGATATTGGCTTCAATTTACCAAAATTTGAGCTTGGTTTTTTATAATTGTAAAGAAGCAATAAGTTAGTTCTTTACAAAATTGAAGTGAGGATGATTTATGTAATTTTCTCTGCTTTGATTGCATTCACCACAGATAAACCATTCCAAAAAACAATTTTCGTAGCATTGTTTTTAACAAATTCTGAGGTTCTTTCAGCCCTCCAAGGTTGAATCGCAATAATTTTTTTATTCATTTTTTTTGCCAATTCTACTTCAATTCTAATCCATTTACTATAGGTTGAATACACCCCTGCTAATACAATAATATTGGCACATTTATGCATTTGCGCTCTAATAGCTGCTTCTAATTCTTCATCGTTGTCTGCATCATGAACAGGATCATCTTTTGGAACACTAAAATTAGTGTAATCAAAATCTTCATCAACTTGATCATCAAGTAGTTTAATTAGCCGATCGTACTCATCACCGTACTTCCAACTGTGGCTTAAAAATAAATTATAATGTGACATAGTGTATATATACTCGTTTTTATGATTACTTCTTTATAAAATATGTATAATAAATATGCAAGTGATAAAGTAAGTATAAATTTCAGAACAGTATTAAATATATTTATAATTTGTTTTTCTACAACTGTGGTTGATTGATATTTAAGTTCATTCTGTAATATATCCCACTCTTCCTGAAAATGGTTGATACGTAGCTTTTTTTCTAATTTATAAATAATTTTAAATTTCCCCCTATTCAATATTCCGTAAGATTCAACCAGTTTTTCCCAAGAGTAAACTAAAAATAATGCAATTAACGTAATAAAAATAATAGCAATAACACCAGAGGGGCTAAAACTCGTTGACTTAAGAATTAAAAGACTAAGAGTCATTAATGATGCTAAGAGAGTAAAAAATAAAGTATGAATTTTACTTCTTTGATCAGTTACTTTTTCGGTTGAACTTACAAAAATTTTATAACTTTCTAAATTAATTTTTGTTATTTCAGTAAATTCAGATTGAGAAATAGAATTAAACTGCTCAATAGAATCTAATAATGGATACTGCAAAGAAAAAGAATTAGTTTCTTGCGTAGCGATAAAAGTAGGAAGTTTACAGCCAAATATAGGAAGATTAGCTTTGGTAGCCTCTTTAAGTTCCCACTTAATGTTTGCATTTTTAAGTGTATTTTCGCCTATCATGACAACAAAAAAATCGCTATTTATCAATTTTTCTTGTACTTTTTTTTTCCAATCACTTGATGAAATTCGTTCTTGTAGAATACAGTGTTCCTGATTTAAATCCTTTAATTGATGAAGTAAAGGGTCTACTAAATTCATTTCTTTAGATAAGTTTGCTACAAAACATCTGATGTGTGCTGAATTATCAGGAGACTTTCACTTGGGAGATTTTAGGCAGCCAACTTGCAAAAGTCCTCTGCCATTTGATTTGGTGTCTTAAAATCCAAACCTTTTTGAATTCTTCGTTGATTATAAAATAACTCTATGTATTTTGTAATCTCCGCTTTGGCTTCTTCCCTCGTTTTATAGCTATGATGATGCACCAATTCGTTTTTGAGTATGCCCCAGAAGCTTTCAATCGGTGCATTATCGTAACAATCGCCACGCTTGCTCATTGAACCCTGAAAGCCACATTTTTCAAGTAAGTTTCGATATTCATGACCGCAATATTGGCTGCCTCTGTCTGAATGCACAATGAGGTCCTTAGTTGGTTTTTGATTGCGAATAGCCATATTCAATGCATCACAAACAAGCTTGGCTGTCATACGCTCATTTAAGCTGTAGCCAACCACTTGTTTCGTGTAAAGGTCTTTTACAGCTGCTAAGTACAACCAGCCTTCAGTTGTCCATATATACGTAATATCACTCGACCACGCTTGATTTGGTTTAATCATTGAGAATTGTTGTTCAAGCAAATTTGGATAGATCGCTCGGTTATGGTCACTGTTCGTTGTTCTTTTGAAACGCTTGTGGCGCTTACAATACAGCTGATTTAACTTTTTTATCTGACGAACGGCATAGGCACTAATTTTTACGCCCTGAGCCTGTAAATGCTTGGTTAAACGAATATAGCCATAGCTCTGTTTCGTTTCCTCATGTGCTATTTTGACCAAAATTGCTTGTTGATTTCGCTGAATTGATTGTTTACTCACACCTTGTTTTAGCCAATCATAAAAGCATGAAACTGATACGTGAAGTAAGCGAGCCATCAAAATAATAGGAAATAAGTGATGTGTGCTGAATTATCAGGAGACTTTCACTTGGGAGATTTTAGGCAGCCAACTTGCAAAAGTCCTCTGCCATTTGATTTGGTGTCTTAAAATCCAAACCTTTTTGAATTCTTCGTTGATTATAAAATAACTCTATGTATTTTGTAATCTCCGCTTTGGCTTCTTCCCTCGTTTTATAGCTATGATGATGCACCAATTCGTTTTTGAGTATGCCCCAGAAGCTTTCAATCGGTGCATTATCGTAACAATCGCCACGCTTGCTCATTGAACCCTGAAAGCCACATTTTTCAAGTAAGTTTCGATATTCATGACCGCAATATTGGCTGCCTCTGTCTGAATGCACAATGAGGTCCTTAGTTGGTTTTTGATTGCGAATAGCCATATTCAATGCATCACAAACAAGCTTGGCTGTCATACGCTCATTTAAGCTGTAGCCAACCACTTGTTTCGTGTAAAGGTCTTTTACAGCTGCTAAGTACAACCAGCCTTCAGTTGTCCATATATACGTAATATCACTCGACCACGCTTGATTTGGTTTAATCATTGAGAATTGTTGTTCAAGCAAATTTGGATAGATCGCTCGGTTATGGTCACTGTTCGTTGTTCTTTTGAAACGCTTGTGGCGCTTACAATACAGCTGATTTAACTTTTTTATCTGACGAACGGCATAGGCACTAATTTTTACGCCCTGAGCCTGTAAATGCTTGGTTAAACGAATATAGCCATAGCTCTGTTTCGTTTCCTCATGTGCTATTTTGACCAAAATTGCTTGTTGATTTCGCTGAATTGATTGTTTACTCACACCTTGTTTTAGCCAATCATAAAAGCATGAAACTGATACGTGAAGTAAGCGAGCCATCAAAATAATAGGAAATAAGTGTCTTTGCGATTTCATATAGGCGTACCTTACTGACTTTCTTTGGCAAAGTACGCTGCTGCCTTTTTTAGAAATTCACGTTCCATTTCGGCTGTTTTAAGCTGCTGTTTAAGTTTTTTATTTTCTTCGAGTAAAGCATTTAGATCAGGTGAATACTGTTTTGTACCGGCTAAAGTCCCTGCCTTTGCCTTTGTATTCCAGTTCGAAAGGGTTTGCATGGAAATGCCGAGTTCTCTAGCTGTTTGGGATACATTGCCTTGATTGGCTTCTATTGCTTTGATCGCTTCAGCTTTAAATTCTGCCGTATACGTCTTGTGTTTCTTGCTCATGGTAAACTCCTGATGAGTATGTATAGTTTACCAAGTTAAACCCTCCTGTTTTTTCAGCAGACATCATTTAAACGTCTTACCAGTATTTTTAATTTTTCATCATACTTATAATGATATAAAAAAACAGCATCTCTATGTGTAAGACCCTTGGGTAAAATCACAAATTTTAATATGTTTTTTTCTTTTGCGATGTCAATAATTTGCTGGTCATGTGGAAGTAATTTTTTATTAATATCGTCAATTGAATATCGGCAAAGAATTCTTTTAATATCCATGCTATACCCATATAGTGTAATGAATAATAGAAGTGGATGTACTACGAAATCTTTATTATCATATTTAATGTTGATTAATTGATTCCGATCTTTTTCAGAAATTTGATTAAAGTATGATTTAAAATCAAAGGGAGTAGAATGAATTGTACTGTTATAATCAGGGTTTTTTGCAAGCTTTTGAGTTGTTAGTGCTTTATAAATAGTGATGTGTGCTGAATTATCAGGAGACTTTCACTTGGGAGATTTTAGGCAGCCAACTTGCAAAAGTCCTCTGCCATTTGATTTGGTGTCTTAAAATCCAAACCTTTTTGAATTCTTCGTTGATTATAAAATAACTCTATGTATTTTGTAATCTCCGCTTTGGCTTCTTCCCTCGTTTTATAGCTATGATGATGCACCAATTCGTTTTTGAGTATGCCCCAGAAGCTTTCAATCGGTGCATTATCGTAACAATCGCCACGCTTGCTCATTGAACCCTGAAAGCCACATTTTTCAAGTAAGTTTCGATATTCATGACCGCAATATTGGCTGCCTCTGTCTGAATGCACAATGAGGTCCTTAGTTGGTTTTTGATTGCGAATAGCCATATTCAATGCATCACAAACAAGCTTGGCTGTCATACGCTCATTTAAGCTGTAGCCAACCACTTGTTTCGTGTAAAGGTCTTTTACAGCTGCTAAGTACAACCAGCCTTCAGTTGTCCATATATACGTAATATCACTCGACCACGCTTGATTTGGTTTAATCATTGAGAATTGTTGTTCAAGCAAATTTGGATAGATCGCTCGGTTATGGTCACTGTTCGTTGTTCTTTTGAAACGCTTGTGGCGCTTACAATACAGCTGATTTAACTTTTTTATCTGACGAACGGCATAGGCACTAATTTTTACGCCCTGAGCCTGTAAATGCTTGGTTAAACGAATATAGCCATAGCTCTGTTTCGTTTCCTCATGTGCTATTTTGACCAAAATTGCTTGTTGATTTCGCTGAATTGATTGTTTACTCACACCTTGTTTTAGCCAATCATAAAAGCATGAAACTGATACGTGAAGTAAGCGAGCCATCAAAATAATAGGAAATAAGTGTCTTTGCGATTTCATATAGGCGTACCTTACTGACTTTCTTTGGCAAAGTACGCTGCTGCCTTTTTTAGAAATTCACGTTCCATTTCGGCTGTTTTAAGCTGCTGTTTAAGTTTTTTATTTTCTTCGAGTAAAGCATTTAGATCAGGTGAATACTGTTTTGTACCGGCTAAAGTCCCTGCCTTTGCCTTTGTATTCCAGTTCGAAAGGGTTTGCATGGAAATGCCGAGTTCTCTAGCTGTTTGGGATACATTGCCTTGATTGGCTTCTATTGCTTTGATCGCTTCAGCTTTAAATTCTGCCGTATACGTCTTGTGTTTCTTGCTCATGGTAAACTCCTGATGAGTATGTATAGTTTACCAAGTTAAACCCTCCTGTTTTTTCAGCAGACATCATAGAATATATCTCATAATTTTCTGTAACATTTATATCAAACGTTTCTATAGAAAACCTTTCTGTTGATTGTCCATCTTTCCAAATACTACCAAATGGCATTTTATGTAAAAAATTAATAGGAATTGAAATAGTAATATAAGAGTCATATATATTATCTCCTGTAGCATTCATATATATAGGTGCAGTCAAGTCAGCAAGGACTATATCAATATGAACAAGTGAATTATCAGAATTTGTATAAGTTTGTATTTTATGTTTATACCAAAGGACAACATATTCATGTTTAGGATTGTAGTAATAATTTGACTTATATCTTGATATGTTTTCTGTATTTTCCAGTAATTTAGAAAAATTAAAAGAATTTTTATAATATTCACGCTCGTATGCGTTCTCTGCAAAAAAATGCATAATTATGTTCTCGTTAGATTTTTTCTATTTATTTAGAATATTACCATTTATTTGTTATTTTTATACTTGGTGTGCAGTTTAGTTTTCCTAAAATTAACATAATCCTGATTATCTGAATTAAAAATGGAAGTATTAGCGGTTCTGTCACATTAAGGATTTAAAAGCGAATATTAGACTATTTTTGATATTTTACGTCATCAACAGATAGAATAATCTTATGGATGTGATTTCATCTTTGGATGTATTGAGTTGTCCTTTACGAAGCATGTGCATCCATTCAATGCCGGATAAAATAATCTTGGCACACCTGAATGATTTAAATCCTATATGGGTCGAATGCGTCTCTTAATGAGTCGATGATCTTGTTCCTCTCGGTTATTTAAGTATTTATTTTGCCGTATTTTGAGGAGGCTGATCGTCGAATCAGTATTTCGATTCAGATGACGTAATACGGCATGATTTGCTACGCTATGATCAATCGTCACCGTATAGGTGTCCATTGTAACGTATGGCTTGATGGAAGAATCTTAAAGCTGTACGGGTATTGCGCTTAGCTGTCAGCAAGAAGTCGATGGTTTGCCCTTGTGAATTTACTGCCCGATACAAATACCTCCATTGTCCTTTAACCTTGATATAGTTTCCATCCATCCGCCAATGTGTCCCTACTGCTTTTTTATGTTTTTTGAAGGCCTGATCAAGTAAAGGAGTTAAGCGAATAACCCATCTATGCAAGGTTGAATGATCGATATCAGCCCCACGCTCTTTCATTATTTCCTCAAGGTCTCTTAAGCTCAATGCATAGCTCAGATACCAGCGTAAGCATTGTGCAATCACGTCTGTTGGATAATGAAGGCGTTTAAATGCTTGGGAAATAGTGCTCATTGAGTGACTGTAAATTTAATCAGTTTAGCAAACTTTCCTTAATGCGACAGAACCTTAATTCTAGGTAATTCGCAACACACCCTAACACAATCTTAGCACCTAACCTCCTATGACTCGCTGTTTGTAATTTTTAATAAATTCAGCTAAATCTTGAATATCGCGTAAAGTTAATTGGCCCGTAAATTTCCCATATTTCATTACCTCTGTGAGTTCATAGCTTTGACCACTTTTAATATCTATATATGAGGGCACTTTTAAGCCAGCTTGTCTCCAATCCTTAATAGGATAGTACTGTTTCTTAATGAACTCTGATTTGTTGGTATATTTACTCGTAATAGAATCCAATACAACAAGCCCCAGCTTTACCTGACCTACTTCTACTGTATAGCGTTCTTTACCTTCTTTAGTGTTCCCAAAAGCTACAAAAATTTTGTAGATATCTCCTACAGCCATAACTACTTACCTTTGATCTCATGGAATACACCTAAAGCATCTGCTCGCATTTGTTTTAATGGTTGGTTTTCATATACAGATATTTCTAATAAATCAGCAGCCATTTGACGACCAAGCTCTTCCCTACGTGCCATTTCAAGTTCAGCTTGCATTGTTTGAAAATCCTCATAACTTAATACCACAGCTTCAGGAACATTGTTCGTGAATACAAAAACAGGCTTATGTGTTTCTTTTACACCTTGAACAATTTTAGTCCATGATTTGCGAACATCTGTTGCACTTGCTGTTGTACCATTAATAGAGTGCAATATATTTATCATTAAATTTACCTATATATTTATCATCAAATATAGTTTAATTGAAATCTTACTTAAGCGAAAGTAGCAAAAATACTCATATTTTTGCTACCCGATATACCGTTGCCACTCCTACGCCTACTGCTTTTGCAATTTCTTCCTTAGTCATACTATCAAGTGCCAGTAATTGCTTAATACGAGCATGTTTAGCGCGATTAGGAGCTTTTCCTTGAGGTTTATAGCCAGAACGTAGTAAACCCTGCTTAATGCGCTCTTTTCGCTTCTCATTATCCAATCTTGCCATTGTTGCAAGTAAATCAATTAGCATTGAGTTAATTACTGAAAGTATTTCACCTGTAATTCCATCTTGAGACAAATGATGCGTTGTTGGTAAATCAGCAACAACTAGTCTAATACCTTTTGCTTTAATCTGCTGTTTAAGTACATCAAAGTCTTTTTGGGATAACCTAGATAACCGATCTACACTTTCAACTAAGAGAACATCACTATTGTTAGATTCACTCAGTAACTTGTTTAACTCTGGACGAATAAGTTTTGTTCCTGAAAAGTTTTCAACGTATGAACAATAATTAGATGAGTAACTTTTACTGAAATTAATCAGATCATCTAGTGCTCTTTCTGCATCTTGATCTTTGGTAGATGCTCTTACATAAATTCTTACGACACTCATATCAATTAGACTTCAATATTTAAGTTGAGTAATAAAAATAAGATTTTGCATGATTTTTTATATAAATGATAGTCTAACGATAGTTTTTATAAAAATGATGAATTTTCTAACTTGGGTATAATCTAAAGATAAAGTGACAATGATCCTAGACAGAATTGTGGACATTCGATCTCTCTAAAGAGTTCAAATAGTTTTGTTCAAAAACCTCAGGGCTTAACCAACCATTTGCAGAATGTCTTCTAATCCGATTGTAGTAAATTTCAATATACTCAAACAAGACTGAATTGGCCTCTTTTCTTGTAGAAAATACACTGTCATATACAACATGCCCCTTTAATGTGTGGAAGAAACTTTCAGTCACTGCATTATCCCAACAGTTCCCTCGACGCGACATACTTTGGACCGCATCATTTGTCAGCAGTAAGGCTCTAAAATCACGGCTACAGTACTGGCTGCCTTGATCAGAGTGCACCATCATACCTTTAGGATAACCTTGACAGGCAAGTGCGTAGTTAAACGCATCACAGACCAATTGATGATCTATTCGTGTGCTTGTTTGCCAACCCACGATACGTCGACTAAACAATTCCAACATCACGCATAAATACAGCCAACCTTCCTTTGTGTGAATTTACGTAATATCAGTCGTCCAAACCTTATTTGGTTTAGGCACTGCAAATTGATGATTTAACAAGTTTGGTGCTGTTGGTAAACGGTGATTTGAATCCGTTGTATGCTTGTATTTACGGGCGACTTTACTACGTAATCTTAATTTGCTTAACATCCGACCCAAAGTACGCTCACTCATACTGTAGCCTAAATCATGCATATCATGGACAAGAGATGGGGCTCCTAAACGTGCATGGTGCTGCCAATAGGTTGATCTCAGATTATCATAGTCTTGCTTTAACCCATGTGCTCTTTTACGCCAAGCATAATAACCTGAAGGGCTAACAGCTAAACACTGACAAGCAGTCGCTAGAGTAATGCCCTGTATTCTCATCTTGTTAATTACCGTGTACTTTTCTTGGCTTGATCTGTCAGAAAGTACACATGTACTTTTTTTAGGATGTCATTGGCCTCTCTGAGCTGTTTGACTTCTTTTTCTAAATCCCGTATTCGCTATTGTTCAGGGGAAAGCTCTCGTTTCCTTGAGCCTTGAGGATTGGCCACGCGAATCCACTTGTCTAAAGTGGAGTAACCAACACCGAGTTTACCTGCAATTGTTGCTAATGGTTCATGTGCGTTCGCAAGTGCATAATTGATTGCTTGCTGTTTAAATTCCTGATTAAAGCGTCTAGCCATTTGTTCATCTCCAAAGTTAATTTTACGTTAGCTTTAGAGAGACTTTTTGTCCACTTTTTTGTCTAGGATCAAAAAAATAATCCATAAAAATGGGAGCAATTGAACTGCTTCCATTTTTTACACTCAATCTCTATTCAGATTGACTTTCTATACGAGTCTTTTCGTATTCCTGAACCTTTTTAAAAATTGGATAAAAATCAAAACCATCCTCTTTCATTGTTGAAATCAGAGATATAATCACAGCCAAGTGAGATGGTACATAACCAACTTTATTATAGTTAGTAATAGAGTTTGGTCTCATTCCTAATAATTCAGCAAATTCTTTAATTGATAGACCTGCTTTACCGATCAGTCTTTGGAATTCTTCGTAAGGCATGAGATTTAAGTTCAGCAACAAATAAAAGAGAATTATAGCATAAGCATAATATTTACAATAAGCACACAATAAATTGTGCTTAACACATATTTTTATGTGTTTTAATTATCTCTATCAGGTATCTATACCCTTAGGAGGTTTGTTATGAATTATTTTACATCACCCAAATTATTTATATCACCAAAAGTAAAAAAACTTGGTTTAGAGTTGATTCAAGAGTTCTATATTCAACAAACTGCTCGTTTGGCATTTTATTTAGACGTTAATCCTTCTTTTAATGGTCATGAAGCTGTATTTTTTTGGATTAGAAACTATCTAGAGGAATACCCTGAAGCTAGTTTTTCTGAAATTAGAAATCATTTTACTCGTCTAGTACCTCAATATTAGCCATTTTTCACTCCTATTAGCGGTACTTAAGTAAGAATAAGTACCGTTTTAAGATATATTATAGTCCTTCTCTTGTTCATATATTTTTTACGTTCTTAATTTTTAATTTCTTTTCAGTTGCTGCCATTTAGCAAATTTAGCCTCGTAATATGGTTTATCAAGTTAATAGCAATTTTCTGCACGTATACGATTAATTCATATAATTATTTTTCGGTATAACTTAAGCTGTCCATTATCAACTCCTAATACATTTGCAGTCAGTTTCTTAGTACCAACTTTTTAGGGATTCTTAGGATTATGACGTTTAAAAAATTGTTCTGGGTATGATCAATTTTGTCATCATCTCTTCGCTATACATGAAGTGCAATTAGGTTGCCAAGTTTCAGCATGAATATGAATGGATCAGGTGTAAGAAAGTTTATAGTGATCTGAAAGTTCAGTAATAAATCATCAGTAAGCTTAACTTTTTATTTTGTACTAATTCCTTTAGGTAGTGCAATAACTAAACTTGAACTCACGGTCATTTTTTCGTTGATATAAGTTCACAGTTTCCCAAAGTTTCTCAATGCGTGTAAGTACTACAAATGACTATGATCATCAAAACTTATTTTTCATTATTTACTATAAGAAATTTTCTCACTTTAGTACTTCTAAAGCTTTTACATAAAAATCATTTGGTTAATTAACAAACAAATGATTTTTGTTTACTAATTTCAGATTCGCTATTTATAGTGCTCTCCAAGTGCTACAGATGCTTTAATTTACTTGATTATACTTAGCTTTATTTGAAGGAAGTACTATATTTGAACAAGTTTAATTTATGAGTTAATTAAGTCATTGAAAAATATCTACTTCTAATTGAGTTTAAAGTATGCTAAGTTTTTTAATTCAATTTTTAGGTGTAAAAAAAACAGATTAAAAATCTGCTTTTTTTACTTTGTTTCACAGATACGTAAACATCTGAAAAATACAAACTAGAGACTTGCTATTTTAATGATGTTTTATGTATTTGCAACTACTGTGAAGTTGCAGATTATGAATAATATACAATTTTTAGAAGTTTTTTATAAAAACCTCGCACCCAAGCCATACTGTAGCTACGGTAAAGGTACAGCAACCTTTATTCGTTCAAAACATCATGCAATTAAATTTCCACTCATTCAAGTTAATCCACCGCATATCGTCAGATATTTGATTTTTGATATTGATATGCCGGATGCATATTTACATTTTTCGGATGCTCAACTTCCAGTACCCACATGGATTGCTAAAAATAAAGAAAATGGCCATTGCCATATCTGTTATGAGCTAAAAATTCCCGTTTGTAAAACTGAAAATGCGCGATTAAAGCCGTTAGCCTATCTCGCCGCTATTGAGCATAGCTATGCAAATAAACTTGGTGCAGATTTAGAGTATGCTGGCTTACTCACAAAAAATCCAATTGATCGTAAAAACTGGGAAGTTACTTTACTCAATCCTCGACCTTTTGAATTAGATGAACTTGCTGATTATGTCGACTTAGATTACCAACCTAAGAAGATGACTAAAAATGAAATATCTGGGCTTGGACGTAACTGTGCCATGTTCGATAGTGTTCGCTTTTGGGCATATAAAGAAATAGGAGGAAGTATCGACATGGGTTATAAGAGCTGGCATAGCAAAGTTCTTAATACCGCTCAGAGCGTAAATCATACGTTTTTACAGCCACTACCGCATTCAGAAGTTAAAGCAACAGCAGCTAGTGTCGCAAAGTGGGTTTGGCGAAATCATCATAGTGCTGAGTTTCAGGCTAAATTTAGCGAGAAACAAGCGAATAGAGCAAAAATAGGTAATACACAAGGTTCAAATTCAAAAGGTGGAAAAGCTCGTTCATTAAATTATGCGGATTCAAGACAAATGGCACTAAAACTACATATAGAAGGAATGAATAATACGCAAATTGCTGCAAAATTAAATGTAAGTAGAAAATCAATTACGCGTTGGCTAACGGGGAAAATCGTCATTTAAGTGGGACAGTGCCGCCAAATCAGATATTAGCCCGTTTAGCGCTAATAGAGTCGAAACCTTGGATCCTTCAAAGACTTAGCAATTACTCATCTGGTAATGAGTTGGGATCAAAAAACCTATCGTTTAAGTGCGATTATAAGCTCACGACCGATCTTTTCACATATATTTTCATCCATTATTAATTATTTAAAATTGCTTAGAACGCATAACAGTGCTTTTAAATTCCTGACTAAAGCGTCTAGCCATTTGTTCATCTCCAAGGTTAATTTTACGTTAGCTTTAGAGGGAATCTTTGTCCACTTTTTTGTCTAGGATCAAATTAACAGTTATTGAAAGCTGATTAATTTCACTTTAAAGCGATTTTTTCTATTTAAAAAAAGTAAACCTATTTCTTGATTTTTTTCTAAAAAATTTTCAATTCAAATCATTATTCAATACTCTTTTACTTAGGTTGTTAAGTGAGCAAGCATACCTGTGCCCCCAAAAATCTTCGATATTTTGGTATTCAGGAGCTTGTTAGGGGTTCCACCCCTAAGACCCGGAAAAGCAAAAGCTGGAGCGAAAATGAAGAATGAAATAGCTACTCAGAAACAGCAATATCAAAAGCAAAAGCAGGTCAGGAACATTATAAAAAAGTACAGATTTAATCAATTTGAGCTTGAGCAAATCGACGTAATTTTAAAAATGAGAAATCAGTCTTTAACTGATTTTTTACGAAAAGCGATTCAGTCAGAAATCCAGCGTAGTTCTTTTTATGTTCCGACATTGAAAGAACTTAAAAACAGTTTTGTTCTTAAACCAAAACATATTAAAAAAACAGAGATTCAAATTGTTAAACGCTATCAAAATATAGATCCGAAATTACTGCTCGAATTAAGCAGAATCGGTAATAACATTAATCAAGTTGCGCGTGCATTAAATATTATAAAAAAGGATTCGGTAACAGAACTTACAAAGTATGACTTCTTGCAATGCCAAATCATTTTAAAAAACTTTCAAAATGATTTTCAAAGTTTATTGCCAAGATTGCCCAAAATTCAACGCTCAGAAAAAGCGATCGAAAAAAGAAAAGCACAATTAGAAAAAAAAGGTTTGGAGCTCTAATGTTAATCAAGTTCTTAGAACATGGAAAAGGAGCTGCAAACAGAGCATCAGCTTATGTTCTAGATTCTGTTGATCATTTAAATCGAGCTAGAGCTGGCGTTGATGTACTACGTGGAGATCCAATTACATTTACTTCTATCTGTGATTCTAGTCCTCATCTTTGGAAATATACGAGCGCAGTGATTGCCTGGGCAAAAGATGACAATCCAAGTGATGTACAGATACAAGAGGTTTTGAATGAATTTGAAAAACATGCTTTCGCTGGACTTGAAACCCATCAATATCATTTATTTGCGACTCAACATATAGAAGATGACGGCTCAAAACACATTCATATACTTGTGCCTCGATTCGAACTTGAAACAGGAAAGAGCTTAAATATCGCACCACCTGGGCATGAAAACTATTACGCACCACTACGGGATTATTTTAATTATAAGTACAACTGGTCCCGCCCGGATGATCCCCTTCTTAGAGCAACAACCAAAGCACCGCATCACGTTGAAAAAATTACCGCACAAGTAAAAAAAATATTGGATCAAGAATCCTTTGAACTGCTCAAAAAAGCGCAGTTTTGCAGAATGATTGATAACTACGTGAAAGTGTTACTAGAGAGTACCTTTGTTCAAAACAGAACAGATATTGCAAAGTGTTTGCGAGAGCTCAATGGAATTAAATCAGTTAAAGAAGGGAAAAACTATTTAACAGTGACATTAAATGATGAAAAAAAACACAGACTAAAAGGCAATTATTACAATGACGAATTCGAAATTAACGCTTACAGAGAGCATCTCAAATCAGCAGAATATGCTCGAGAAGCTGCAAATGGAAATAAGCAGCATGCAAAAGACGCTCGAAAACTTTGTGAGCGTGCTAGAGCATCAAGAACAGAATATAACACAAACAATTACAAGAGTAAGCATACAGACAGAACAGGCAGAAACCGTATCGAATCGAATATCGACATTGATGTACGCAATCAACAAAGCGAGTCCGACGAAAATTCTCGAAGTGAACAACGAAATCAAATCAGAAATGAACAACTTACTTTTGACACTAAAGACACTCGATACAACGACAGTCACTACACTCAAAAAGGACATAGAGAGTCTGAATCTCAAAATCAAACAAGCAAAACAAATGATATTACAAGATCTGAAAATCGATACGCAGAAGATCGAGGATCAATTTTACTCAATAGTGATCGGAGCAGCAGAACAATCGATACCGAAGATCAAACACATCACCGAAGAAAAAATGGAGACAAAACTCAAGGAATTATTGCTATCAGAAAGATCGATTTGGATGATCTATGGGTTAATAGTTTTCTTGATATTTCTACTGCTTATGAGTTCATTTTTAGCGTATCAAATCTTTGCAAACACAAAACAGATCGAGATGCAAAGAAGCGAAATTCTTCAAAATACTGGGATTTTGAACTCGCAAATCGTACAGATGCAGAACCAGTCAAGTTACTTACAACAGATGGTGAAACACAGGAGATAGAAGATGGCGATAACAATGAGCGAAATCGACAAATATATCTTGAATCAGCTCGAATTATTGAAGAACGAAAACGCATTGCTGAAAACGTACAACAAAACATTGATCGAGCAGATCGAGCAACAAGAGAATATCAGCTTAGAACAAATGAAATTATTATCGAGTCTCAACGATATCAAGAAAACACTCGACGCAGAAAATCAACAACTAGTGGAACATCGTATCAGCTTAGAGAATACATTAATCAGCTCAAGAAGCGATTTTATGAACAGTTTAGAAAAAGAATTGCCTCAGTTTTTAATAAAGTTCAAGCAGTCTTTGCAAGAAAGTTTCATACAAGACATGAGAGCATACACGACATCAGAAGAAATCAAAGAGACAATTCAATTGTTGATTTCAGTAGAAATGATGAAGCAAAAGCAGGAATTTCTCGAAGAGATCCAACACGAGGTCGAATCGGTGAACAATTATCACGACGAATTCAAGATATTGATACAACAACTCTCAGCAAAGCTGTAGCGCAAATTGAGCTTAAAAATAAAGAGAAATCGGCGCAGAAAAAGTATGAAAAAGACAACAGCTCAAAATTCGAATGGTGATTACAAAACTGCAGCACTGAAGTTTACATCTTCTTTTCAATTGGGCCTAAACTTTAATAAAGTTCAATGATTTAGTTTAGTTAGTTTACTTAATTTAGTCAGTTTAGTTAGTTTGAAAAAAGGAATGTTTTATGAGAAAGTTAAAGAAAGCGGTGACGAAAGAATAAGTTTTTGAAGCATGTGTATCCATTCAATGCCGGATAAAATAATCTTGGCACACCTGAATGATTTAAATCCTATATGGGTCGAATGCGTCTCTTAATGAGTCGATGATCTTGTTCCTCTCGGTTATTTAAGTATTTATTTTGCCGTATTTTGAGGAGGCTGATCGTCGAATCAGTATTTCGATTCAGATGACGTAATACGGCATGATTTGCTACGCTATGATCAATCGTCACCGTATAGGTGTCCATTGTAACGTATGGCTTGATGGAAGAATCTTAAAGCTGTACGGGTATTGCGCTTAGCTGTCAGCAAGAAGTCGATGGTTTGCCCTTGTGAATTTACTGCCCGATACAAATACCTCCATTGTCCTTTAACCTTGATATAGTTTCCATCCATCCGCCAATGTGTCCCTACTGCTTTTTTATGTTTTTTGAAGGCCTGATCAAGTAAAGGAGTTAAGCGAATAACCCATCTATGCAAGGTTGAATGATCGATATCAGCCCCACGCTCTTTCATTATTTCCTCAAGGTCTCTTAAGCTCAATGCATAGCTCAGATACCAGCGTAAGCATTGTGCAATCACGTCTGTTGGATAATGAAGGCGTTTAAATGCTTGGGAAATAATGCTCATTGAATGACTGTAAATTTAATCAGTTTAGCAAACTTTCCTTAATGCGACAGAACCCATATTTATGCAACTTTGATTGCTTATTAATGTACTGCAACTAAACCTAAAGTTCAGGACTTGTAAATGATTTCTTATCCGTGATTCGGGTTATATAAATTAGTTTAGATATTAACTCTTTTTACAAAAAATCCTTAGAAATCCACTATACCTGTAAAAATGTAGTCATTTCTATAGTGATAAAATCCTGAAAATTTCTGTCCCATAGTTACTTTTTCTGAAAGTGATTTTCTAATACAAATTAAGAATGTTCCACTATTATTAGTACCATAAATTTCTGTAATAGAAATAGCATCAAAGTAGAAGCTAAAATTAATTTTTGGATATAATAATTTGAATAAACTCTCTTTAGCAGAAAATATAATATGCTGAAATATACATTTATCTATTATATTGTTTTTTAAAATTAATTTTTTTTCATCTAAATTTAATACTCCACTTTCAAATATTTTAATATTCTTACTATTTAAATATTCAATATCTATTCCAACAGATTTTATTTTATTTTTTTTACCGACTAAAGATACAGTTCTATCTTTAGAGTGAGAAATAGAACCAAAAAAACCTACTGGCCAAATAGGTTGCCCATGTTCACCTATATTAATCTTATGATTATATATCTCTAAATTTTTTAGATTAGATAAGCTACAATATCTACCAGAAAAAAAATCTGATTTTCTCTTTTTAGTAGAATCCTTGATCTTTTCTGGCAAAAAAATATCAAACTTTGTGAATAGGTTATCATTGTAATTTTCAAGGTTAGTATGGAGTATACTAAATGATATCTCATTACTTATTATTAGAGTTTTATTTTTTATAAAGTATGAATTTTTATTCATTATAAGCCAATGTTAAGTTAATGATAATGGACTATAATACCATTATTATAAGTAAATCATTTTAATATTGTATTAAGATAATTAGGAGAAATAAAAATGCAAAGAGTTGTAATTACTGGTATGGGGATTAACTCATGTATAGGAAATACTTTGGATCAAGTGACAGAGTCACTAAGATTAGGTAGGTCAGGTATTACTTTTAATGAAAAATATGCACAATTAAATCTTAAAAGTCAAGTTAGTGGTTATACTCCAAAATACTTTATGGGTATTAATGAAAAATTTAAAAGATCTATGGGTATATGTGCCATGTATGCTTATAATTCTGCTATCAATGCAATTGAAAATGCTAATTTAGATATCGCAGAATTAGCAAATAATCCAAGATATGGCATTATTGGTGGAACAGGAGGTAGTTCAACAGCTTCTATCATTGAAATGAAAGATACTTTGACAGAGTATGGTGCTAGAAAAATATCGCCAAATTTAGCACCTCGTTATATAAATAATACAATTAGTTCTAATATTGCTTTAGCTTTAAAATTACAAGGTATTACACAATCTATTGCTAGTGCTTGTGCAACATCGGCAGATGCAATTGGGTACGCCTATAATCTAATTGCTTTAGGTAAACAAGATTTAATGTTAGCAGGTGGAGGAGAAGAAGATCATTGGTCTCAAAGTGTTTTATTTGATGCTATGGGCGCATTAAGTTCTAAACATAATTCAGTTCCAAGTACAGCCTCTCGTCCTTATTCAAAAGATAGTGATGGTTTTGTTATAGCTAGTGGAGGAGGAATAGTTATATTAGAATCATTAGAACATGCTCTTAATAGAAAAGCTCCAATATTAGCCGAATTAGTTGGCTATGCAGCCAATAGTGATGGTCATGATATGGTTTCACCTAGTGGAGAAGGCGCTACTAGATGTATTAGATTAGCAGTTGATGAAGCTAAAAGGACCCATAATATCCGTAAAATTGATTATATTAATACTCATGGAACTTCAACTCCTGCTGGAGATATTCCAGAGTTGCTTGCGATTGAAAGAGCCTTTAATAATATAGAGAAAGTACCTCCATTAAGTTCAACAAAATCAATGACTGGGCATAGTTTAGGTGCTGCGGGAGTTCATGAAGCAATTTATTCTATTCTAATGTTAAAAAATAATTTTATTGCTCCAAGTATTAATATTACAGAGCTAAGAGAGGATGCCAAAAAGTTTGACATTGTACAGCAGATGAGAGAAATTGAACTTAATACTATAATGAGTAACAGTTTTGGATTTGGTGGAGTGAATACTTGCCTAATTTTTAACAAATGGAAAGACTAATATATTATATAACTTTAGAAAAGGCGTAGATTAATTTGCGCCTTTATTAAAAGTAAATTATAACTTTAGATTTCATTCATTAGAATTTTTTTTCTTAGTTCAGGTTCCCAGTAGTTATCCCATTGATCAACTATATAGTTTCTTTTCTGTAGGATATTAGATGAATTTAGGTTAAAATCTTCTTTAATATACTTATTTTGTAAAGACTTGGTTTCTTTTATGAAAGGAGATTGAGCAAATGTTTCATAGGTAATAGTCTTTCTAAAAAAATTTCCACAATAAATAGCAGAGACTATTGCTTCATCATCATCTTTTGTAAATTCTTGAATTTCCGATTTAATCGTATCTTTTGTCCATAGTTTATTGCCGGAAATTGTTTCGTAAATATCTACAGCTACATCACAGTGTTCTATTTCCTCTGTAAAATGATACGCCAACAAGTAAAGAAAACTAAGGTTTTGTGAAATATTTAGAGTTCTCTTAAAGTTTCTTCCAAAAAAAAATTGTTCAAAAAAAACAAAACTGGAGATACAATTTTTACTTTCAAAAATAGCTATTTTTCTTAAAGCATAACATAATGCTTCATGTGAACCACATTGAACTTCTTTTATAAGGTGATTGTAGTTTTTTTGATGTATATCTTGATAAAATGAATAAACCCTTGGGTGCCCCAAATTTGTTTTAATAACTTTTTCACATAAAAAAGCATTAACTATTTTATGATATCTAGCATGATGCATCTCTTGTTTAATAAATATATCATCTTTAGCCTTTAAATTTAAATTTATAAGATACTTATTATAATGGTTGCTAATAAACTTGCAGAAATACTCTATATGTTCAAGATAAAAAGAATATCCTAATCCTATTAAAGATGTTATTTCATCAAATGCCCAATTATAATTTAAATTATTATCTTTGATAATTGTCGACTTTAGGTCGAAAGGTATACGTCTAATTTTCATTTATTAAATCACTTAATTATTTACAGTGTTATAGAGGGCTTTAAATAAAGCCCTTACAATTACAAGAAAAGAATATTATCTTCAGCTTCTTTTGAAAAAACAGCTCGATTTTGACCTATACCTTTAACAAGGAATTTAATATGTTGTTCTTTAATTTGTTCATCTGTATAAGGATTTTTTTTACCAAATATAGTATTCATAATTTGACTCTTCTTTTTAATGATTCTATCAACAGCACCTTGTCCTCTCTTTGCTGGTAAAAACAATTTCATGAGCTTATTTTGACCTTCAAAATATGTTTCGTGCACCATTGCATTATGATATGTAAGGCCAACACTAATTGTTTCCAAAGCACGTTTCATATGATATTCATCTGATTTAATTAAATCAGTAATAACTGCTAACCATGCTTGAGTATGCCTTGCCTCATCTTTCATGATATTAGTAATTAGTTCTTGTAATTTTGTATGATGAACTTGTGAACGAAGATCTCGATATAATTCTGTATTCACGACTTCACCAAATAGATGAGCGAAAGTATAACTATATAAATCCCAATATTTTCTATCTAGATAACACCATATATATTTATTAGAATATTCTTGTACCGATAGTGTTTCTGTATACTTAAGATTTCCAGTTTGCACATAATGATTTGCTGTTGATAGTGCAATACCATGGCGCATTTCTTCATATGCAATAATATTCACATAAGCTAGAATTTGTCCCCAATCATTTTCCTTTCCTTTAGGATAACCATTTCTAATTTCTGTAAGAAGTAAATCATGAAATTGTACAGAAGAGGCTTGTCCTGAGTATTCACCTTCAGATAAACAGTCTAATAATTTAACAATTTTCCTATCATGGTCATCTAATTCTTTTAACCATTCCCAATCATAATAATTTGCATTCCAACGTTGTTCATCTGAAAGGCAACCAAAATGTACAATTGTATTTATACCTTTAGAAATATCTGTTTTTAGCATGATAGACCACCATCAACAATTAAATTTTGTCCTGTTATATAATCACTATCTCTACTTAATAAATAAGAAACTAGCCCTGAAATATTTTCAGGCTTACCAAATTTACGTAGAGGGATTGTTTTTTTTAAACTCATTTTATTTTCAATTTTATCAGTCATATCACTTTCAATAAAACCAGGTAAAATATTATTAACAGTAACATTAAATCTAGCAACTTCTAAAGATAATGACTTTACTAAACCATTTAGTGCTGATTTTGTTGATGAGTATCCAGTCTGTCCAATATTTCCTTTAATACTAGCAATTGAACTAATATTAATTATACGGCCTTCTGAATTTTCCATCATAGATGGTAGAAAGGCTCTGGTAATATTTAGTGTTGGAAATAAATTGTTTTCAAATAATGAAAAAATACTATTTTCTGTAGTATTTATAAATAATTGATCTATATTAATTCCAGAATTATTGATAACAGCATAAGGAGCTCCATACTCTTGTACTAAGTATGTACAAAGCTGTGAAATACTATTAGAGTCTGAGCTATCACATTTATATGATTGTACATCTAATCCTTCTTTCTGCATTGATGTAACAATTTCTTTTGCTCTATCTTCGCTTTTTTTATATGTAAAAATTACTTTATAATCTTGAGAGAGACGATCTACAATAGCCTTACCAATACCTCTAGTACCACCTGTAATAAAAACCCACTTTTTCATAAAAATCTCAAAATAATTTGGCTAAAAGTCCCATTTCTGTCGTAATAATAAGTTCATCCTTATCGTATAAATTCAATAAAACTGATGCATAAATATTATTATCGACTCTAACTAAATCTTTTCCTAAACAACTATATGAAAATTCATCAAAATTAAATTTTTCTTGAATCTTATCAGAATACACAGTTAAACTATGATTAACTTGATATACAACATAAGACTCTGGATTTAGTCCTTCATCTTGTAAGAATTTGCTTACATTATGTGCTAGCGGTGATTTTCTATTATTTTGAATATATATTGAGAATAATATACCATCCCAGAATATCAAGTTATTATTATCAGTACCTTTTATCTTTCTAAATAGCTGATATTTTTTACGTAAGATTTCTTCTGTAAAAAAAGATAAAATAGGATATTTTTTCAGTAAACTATAGTCAGAAGATTTTATGCTCTTAGTTTTTCCTAAATATAAGCATTTATTTTCATATTTTAATGAAATCTTATCGTTAAGATATAAAAACTCTAATGTTTCATTCATTGGTACTGAGTTTTTTAAAGTAATTTGAATGCTATTAGCATTAGTATCTAGATTTTTTAAAAATATAGATTTCATAGGTAACATAGCAAGCATGCCATGTACAATACATCCATCTAATCCATTACTTAAAGCAAACTCACTATCAAAATGGATAGGATTTCTATCTCCTGAAAAATCAGCCCATAGTTCTAAATCCTCTTGATTATAACTAATCAACATTCTGGATACCCTCTAATAATTAGAGAACTATTTGTTCCACCAAATCCATAATTAATATTTAATACATTATTTACTTTATCTAACCTTCTATGTTTATTAGGTATATAATCTAAATCACAATCTGGATCCTGATCATTTAGATTTATTGTTGCTGGAGCAATCTTCTCTTTTAATGTTTGCAAACAGAAAATAGTTTCCATGGCACCTGCAGCACCTATTAAATGTCCTGTATATGATTTAGTACTAGAGATAGGGATATTGTAAATTTTTTGGTGAAAGACTTTTTTCAAGGTCTTTGTTTCATTCAAATCATTCAAAGGTGTAGAAGTACCATGTGCATTAATATAATCAATATCATCAGCATCTAATTGAGCTTCTTCCATTGCTCTAATCAATGAAGTGTACCGTCCCATTAAATCATCTGCTGGAGCTGTTATATCAAAAGCATCAGAGCAGTTAGCATAACCAGTAATTTCTCCATAAATATGAGCACCACGTTCAAGAGCACTATCTAAAGTTTCTAAAACTACAGCAGCACTTCCTTCTGACAAAATAAATCCCGATCTATTACTATCAAAAGGACAACATGCTTTACTTTGGTACTTTTGTTCTTTACTTAATGCACCTAAAATGTCTACGGACCAAACATTATACCTACCTCTAATACTCTCACTACCACCTGCTAGCATACATTTAACTTTACCGTTTTTAATTAACTCGTATGCATCGCCAATAGCAATATTTCCCGTAGCACAAGCAGCTACATGAGTGTTCTGATAACCTCTCATATTCCACAACATGGAGGCTGCTCCACTAAGTACGCTATGCATAGAAAAGATTGTACTGAAAGGTGATGCAAAACCAGAGGAAACATATAAATCATTATTTTCAATTGTTGAATCTACACCTCCCCATCCCGTACCAAAAATGATACCTCGATCAAAAGGTGAATATAATTTATCTAATGTTTCACAAGGATTTTTACCAAAAGCAGATTCCATAGCTTCGAGTGAAGCTATCATTCCTAACTTTGCAAATCTAGGTAAAAGCTTTAATATCTTTTTTGGTATATTTTTAGATGGTAATGGATCCTCTACAACTCCAAAGAATTTAGATACTATTGATGGATCATCACTAGGTATATATTCATACCCCATCTTATAATCTAAAATGGATTGCCAAATTTCATTTACATTTGAACCTAATGAACAAATACCACCTATACCAGTAATTACAACTCTATTATTATTCATAATTATTATTCAAATGACTTACAGAAAGTATAAAAATCACCCATAGTTGTAGGTTTTTGCTCAGATAGTTTATTTAAATCGATATTTATTCCTAATTCTTTTTTTAGTGCTACCTGAATACTTACATAATCTAGGCTTGCCAAATCAAGATCTTCAACTAATGTATTATTACTAAGACGATTAATATCAAAATCTGTGAGATCTTCAATTAAGTTGTTAACAATTTGTTCTATACCACTCATGACTTTATCCTTCTATTTAAATTAAAGTAAATTAGCACTACCAGACATAATTTCATTCATAATTTTTTTAACTTCATCAGTCATTGGTACTTCCATTGAGAAAGTATTATTAATAACTGTGTAATCAATATAACCCATTCTTCCTATTGGTTTAATTTTCGCTATATCGAGTAATCCTTTAGAAGTAATATAATTATCATCAATATGTATACGCATAACTTGGCCAATTATCATATCGACTGTACCCACATCACCATGACCAGGTATTGTAGTTGTTGATATGTATTTACATTCCATTTTACAAGGACTATCTTTTACCATTGGCACATTAGATAGTTCAGCTTTCTCTTTAATAATATTAGCAAGTTCAAATTCGTCTTCATTTGAAGGAACAATCATTGCGGATATATTCATAGCATCTTTTAAGTCTTCTGTAGCCATATTCCATACAAACCATCCTGTATCTTCAGCATTTACTGCTGAATCTTTTCTTTTGCCTCTAGGATAATGATTTGCACAGAACATAACTGTAGGCGGGTCAAATGTAATAATCCCACATTGACTAAATGGAGCTAAATTATGGTTGCCTCTTTTATCTGTTGTAGAAATCCAAGCAATAGGCCGAGGAATTACACAACTTCTAAATGGTGTATAAGGCAATGGACAGTTATTTTCTTGTGGATCATATTTCATATTAAAAGTCTGTGTTTTTTCTTATTTAAACACATTTTTTTTTGTAAAAAAATATTTTATACAGATATGTCTGTATATTAATAAATTATTTAAATACATATACTTAAATTACAATTATATACATTTAGTTATATTATTTTCTACTAACAGAGATTTAATTTTTATTAATATTCAAAAAAATTAGATAAAATAAACTATTTAACCCAAATCACGGATAATTATTTAAAATTTCTAAATACTAGGTTTTGTCGCAGTACATTGATGAGCAATCAAAGCCGTATAATCAAATGATAGATAAGATTAACCACTAATACTTTTGTTTAAATAATAATCCGTAAAAAGATTAAAAGTGTTTTTAAAAATAAGAGTAAAAAATAGAAAATATGCTTTTAATGTTTTTATTAATCTTTTAATGCTTTTAGACAAGCTCAATCTCCTGTGTGGCATATCCTGTAGCAGATATATCACTACAAATTCTTTGTTATATCACTACAAATTCTTTGTTATATCACTACAAATTCTTTGTTATATCACTACAAATTCTTTGTTATATCACTACATTAAATGATAATATAGTTGAATATAATTTTAGGTCATATAAATATGAAGAATAAACTTGTTGTAAAAGATAATATTTTAATTAATGCAAGCTACAATCTAGAATTAACAGAACAGCGTTTAATACTCCTTGCTATTGTTGATGCAAGGGAATCAACAGTAGAGCTAACATCGGATACCGTAATTCAAATTGAAGCAAAAAAATATGCAAAATCATTTAATACAACAAATGAAGCAGCGTATGCAGCATTAAAAAGTGCAGTAAACAGTTTTTTTGAAAGAAAGTTCTCATATAAAGAATATCGTGGAAGTGCAAACAAAGAGTTTATAGTGAAATCACGGTGGGTATCAACAATTGCATATTCAGACAATCTAGGGATACTTGAAATTACCTTTGCACCCAAAGTAATTCCTTTAATTACTCGGTTAGAAAAACACTTTACTAGCTATCAGCTCAAACAAATATCACAACTTTCCAGTAAATATGCAATACGTCTCTATGAGTTACTAATATCATGGCGTGAAGTTAAACAAACACCAATTTTAAAAATACTAGACTTTAGAGGAAAAATGGGTTTAGAAGAATATGAATACTCAAGAATGGATAACTTAAAACGAATTGTTATTGAGCCAGCAATTAAACAAATTAACAAATATACAGATATAAAAGTTGAATATGAACAATTTAAGGAAGGTCGCACCATCTCTGGTATAAAGTTCACATTTAAAGAAAAAATCATACATAAGAAAATAGAAATAACTAAAGAAAAAGGCAGAGATACTCCAGACTTATTTTCAAATATGACAGAAAAGCAAATTAGTTTTTTTGCCAAAAAATTAGCTTATGATGAGGCTTTCTCAAGCAAATATGCAAAAATTGGGGAAAATTATTCTGATTTTGAAGCCCGTTTAATCAAACAATTAAATGATATAAACTTTGTAAACAACCATTTAAGCGATCTACAAAAAGTAGGTTTTTTACTCAAATAGAACAATATATACTTTTAACTTATGTAACTTATGTAACTTATGTAACTTATGTAACTTATGTAACTTATGTAACTTATGTAACTTATGTAACTTATGTAACTTATGTAACTTATGTAACTTATGTGGTATACTTGATAGATAACTTTACTAGGGTTAAAAGAAAAATGATAATATTAGTTGGTGGTGAAAAAGGTGGTTCAGGCAAAAGCTGTTTAGCTCAAAACCTAGCAGTTTACTTACAAGCAAATAATCGAGACATATTATTGTTGGATGCAGACCCACAAGGAACAACAACCGACTGGGTAAAAGAACGTGACGAAAACACAACTGTAACAAATATTCCATCTGTTCAAGCAGCAGGAAATATAAGACAAGTACTCATAGATCTATCTAAACGCTATCAAGACATTATTATTGATGCAGGTGGGCAAGACTCAGAAGCACTTCGTTCTGCAATGACAATAGCAACACACATGCTTTTACCTTTCAGACCAAAAAGACGAGACTTAAAAACATTAGTTCATGTAGAAAAACTAATTCAGTTAGCAAAAGCAGTAAATCCTCAAATATATACACGAGCAGTCATTACACAGTGTCCAACACTGCCTAATCAGGCACAACGTATCTTAGATGCAAAGGACGCATGTGAGTCATTTGACCTAGTGACACTAAACCACTTTACATGCAATCGAAATATCTATGACGATGCAGACGAAAACGGTTTATCTGTTTTTGAAATGCCTGCTTCAGAAAAAGCAAAACAAGAAATTGAGGAAATTGCAAAAGAGTTTTTAGGAGAAATTTAATGGCTTTGAACGGTTTAAAAAAAGAACCACCTGTAAACAAAGATGATGTTGCTGTAAACGCTTTTATTTCAGGTGCAACGAAAGCGATAGATCAACTGACTCCACATCCAGTATCAAATGCTAAATTTAAGCGATATACCTTTTCCTTAACCGATGATGTGAGTATTGAGATAGATAATTTAAAATTAAGATGTCAGGTAGCTAAGGCCAACCGTTCTATTATTCTTAAAGCAGCAATAATGCAATTAACAAATTTATCAGACCAAGAGCTACAGAAGCTAATTACTCAAGAAGTAAAAGCGAAATAACAAAAAACAGGGTATTAGCCCTGTTTTTATTTAAAACCATACTGACCATGCAGCCACATCGTAAACTTTCTACAACAAAAATTAGTATGGATTAATAATGGTATAAAGTATTTTCATCGACACGATGTAAATTTTAAAAGCTTAAAGAGGCTAAATATTTATATGAGATGAGCCTAGAGAATGATCAACTTATGATTGTAGAAATAGATGATATTGGCTTCAATTTACCAAAATTTGAGCTTGGTTTTTTATAATTGTAAAGAAGCAATAAGTTAGTTCTTTACAAAATTGAAGTGAGGATGATTTATGTAATTTTCTCTGCTTTGATTGCATTCACCACAGATAAACCATTCCAAAAAACAATTTTCGTAGCATTGTTTTTAACAAATTCTGAGGTTCTTTCAGCCCTCCAAGGTTGAATCGCAATAATTTTTTTATTCATTTTTTTTGCCAATTCTACTTCAATTCTAATCCATTTACTATAGGTTGAATACACCCCTGCTAATACAATAATATTGGCACATTTATGCATTTGCGCTCTAATAGCTGCTTCTAATTCTTCATCGTTGTCTGCATCATGAACAGGATCATCTTTTGGAACACTAAAATTAGTGTAATCAAAATCTTCATCAACTTGATCATCAAGTAGTTTAATTAGCCGATCGTACTCATCACCGTACTTCCAACTGTGGCTTAAAAATAAATTATAATGTGACATAGTGTATATATACTCGTTTTTATGATTACTTCTTTATAAAATATGTATAATAAATATGCAAGTGATAAAGTAAGTATAAATTTCAGAACAGTATTAAATATATTTATAATTTGTTTTTCTACAACTGTGGTTGATTGATATTTAAGTTCATTCTGTAATATATCCCACTCTTCCTGAAAATGGTTGATACGTAGCTTTTTTTCTAATTTATAAATAATTTTAAATTTCCCCCTATTCAATATTCCGTAAGATTCAACCAGTTTTTCCCAAGAGTAAACTAAAAATAATGCAATTAACGTAATAAAAATAATAGCAATAACACCAGAGGGGCTAAAACTCGTTGACTTAAGAATTAAAAGACTAAGAGTCATTAATGATGCTAAGAGAGTAAAAAATAAAGTATGAATTTTACTTCTTTGATCAGTTACTTTTTCGGTTGAACTTACAAAAATTTTATAACTTTCTAAATTAATTTTTGTTATTTCAGTAAATTCAGATTGAGAAATAGAATTAAACTGCTCAATAGAATCTAATAATGGATACTGCAAAGAAAAAGAATTAGTTTCTTGCGTAGCGATAAAAGTAGGAAGTTTACAGCCAAATATAGGAAGATTAGCTTTGGTAGCCTCTTTAAGTTCCCACTTAATGTTTGCATTTTTAAGTGTATTTTCGCCTATCATGACAACAAAAAAATCGCTATTTATCAATTTTTCTTGTACTTTTTTTTTCCAATCACTTGATGAAATTCGTTCTTGTAGAATACAGTGTTCCTGATTTAAATCCTTTAATTGATGAAGTAAAGGGTCTACTAAATTCATTTCTTTAGATAAGTTTGCTACAAAACATCTGATGTGTGCTGAATTATCAGGAGACTTTCACTTGGGAGATTTTAGGCAGCCAACTTGCAAAAGTCCTCTGCCATTTGATTTGGTGTCTTAAAATCCAAACCTTTTTGAATTCTTCGTTGATTATAAAATAACTCTATGTATTTTGTAATCTCCGCTTTGGCTTCTTCCCTCGTTTTATAGCTATGATGATGCACCAATTCGTTTTTGAGTATGCCCCAGAAGCTTTCAATCGGTGCATTATCGTAACAATCGCCACGCTTGCTCATTGAACCCTGAAAGCCACATTTTTCAAGTAAGTTTCGATATTCATGACCGCAATATTGGCTGCCTCTGTCTGAATGCACAATGAGGTCCTTAGTTGGTTTTTGATTGCGAATAGCCATATTCAATGCATCACAAACAAGCTTGGCTGTCATACGCTCATTTAAGCTGTAGCCAACCACTTGTTTCGTGTAAAGGTCTTTTACAGCTGCTAAGTACAACCAGCCTTCAGTTGTCCATATATACGTAATATCACTCGACCACGCTTGATTTGGTTTAATCATTGAGAATTGTTGTTCAAGCAAATTTGGATAGATCGCTCGGTTATGGTCACTGTTCGTTGTTCTTTTGAAACGCTTGTGGCGCTTACAATACAGCTGATTTAACTTTTTTATCTGACGAACGGCATAGGCACTAATTTTTACGCCCTGAGCCTGTAAATGCTTGGTTAAACGAATATAGCCATAGCTCTGTTTCGTTTCCTCATGTGCTATTTTGACCAAAATTGCTTGTTGATTTCGCTGAATTGATTGTTTACTCACACCTTGTTTTAGCCAATCATAAAAGCATGAAACTGATACGTGAAGTAAGCGAGCCATCAAAATAATAGGAAATAAGTGATGTGTGCTGAATTATCAGGAGACTTTCACTTGGGAGATTTTAGGCAGCCAACTTGCAAAAGTCCTCTGCCATTTGATTTGGTGTCTTAAAATCCAAACCTTTTTGAATTCTTCGTTGATTATAAAATAACTCTATGTATTTTGTAATCTCCGCTTTGGCTTCTTCCCTCGTTTTATAGCTATGATGATGCACCAATTCGTTTTTGAGTATGCCCCAGAAGCTTTCAATCGGTGCATTATCGTAACAATCGCCACGCTTGCTCATTGAACCCTGAAAGCCACATTTTTCAAGTAAGTTTCGATATTCATGACCGCAATATTGGCTGCCTCTGTCTGAATGCACAATGAGGTCCTTAGTTGGTTTTTGATTGCGAATAGCCATATTCAATGCATCACAAACAAGCTTGGCTGTCATACGCTCATTTAAG
>NZ_JBWXUO010000005.1:0-4194 GCF_056711485.1 Acinetobacter sp. N1-1
AATTCAAATTTAAACAGAAAGAAAATGAGAAGTTTATAGATCATAAGCAAGATGCAAAAAATAAGAAAACACCTAATATTTTCCATAAAATGACAGAGTCGCAATTAGATACGTTTGCAAGTAAATTATCTGTAATTTACGAAGTTCAAGCTATGGCTAATATAGGCGAAGATATGAAACCTTTTACAGCTAGACTACGTTCAATGCTTAAAGACCCTGAAAAACAAATGATACTCAAACCATACTTAGAACAAGTTGGATTTAAGGTAACTAAAAGCTAAACCCTGCCTGAAAATTTCAGTGTAAGTATAGTCATCAATCCAATTAGTAAAACAATGATGCAGAAACCTATAAAAATCAGAATCGGGCTTGTCTTTTTGTTGTCCTCAGCTGTCCTTAAATCCTGTCCTCTGTTGTCCTCATGAACAGGTTGAGGACTGTCCTCAGCTGTCCTCAAGTTTTCAGAGGAGGAAAATGCTTTGTGCTCTATCAATAATAAAAGTTTATCGTGCTTAGATGACATATCATCAAGCCTTCTAGCCATTTCTTCTTTATCTTTTTTAAGTTCAGAAACCTGATCTTTCAGTAAATTTACTATGTCCTCAGCTGTCCTTAAATCCTGTCCTCTGTTGTCCTCATGAACAGGTTGAGGACTGTCCTCAATAAATTTATATTATTCTCACCAAATACTCGGACAAGATCGACATATTGAATGACCTTTACACCTTGATCATTCAGTTGAGTTGACAATTCACCGTTATTTATTTTTTTATAAAGGTAACTTCGAGCAATTTTGAACTGTTTAGATGCTTCGGATATTGTGAGTAAGGCCATGAAGATCCATTTTTAAAAGTCAGAACATATTTATCAGAAAAGTTCACTATGCGTACCAGTACGAACAAAAACAACCATATCAAATTTAGATAATGATTCTATGCGATAAACCAATAGGAAATCACCGCCTACATGCAGCTCACGACAGTTCTTCCATTGATTGCCATTTAGGGCATGATCAACCCATTCAGCCCCTAAAGGTTCATCATTCGCAATAATTAGCATCATAACCTTTTTCAGCTTTCCCATGTCATAACGACCACTTCGAGAAAGCCGTTGCCAGTCTGCTAAAAATTCTTTGGTGTAATCAGATGAACGAGGTAGTACGGCACGTTTAGATTTAGTTGTTTTTTTCGAGGTCATTAAATAGATCTTCTGCTGTTTCAAAACGTGCTTTTTTTGATTGGATTAATTGATCTGCTTCATCAAGTGCTGACAATGTCACTGTATTTGGGACACGCACATCAAAAGGAATTGCTTGCTCTGCAACAACACGAGTTAAAAAGATGCGTACAGCATCTGAAACAGACATTCCCATTGCTTTTAAGGCTTGTTGTGCTTGTACTTTTGTTTCATCATCAATTCGTACATGAAGCATAGAGGTTTGCGTTGTCATACCATCTACTCAGTTAGTATTTTGTATCTCAATTGATACACATGATAGCATGTTTTTTATAAATATTGAGCAAAATTTGATAGTGTCTTTTTAAAAGAGAACTAAATAATAAATAAATTGTGGGTCTCGTTAAAACATACTTAATTCGTGGCAAAAGATATCAAAAGCCCAGCAAAGTGGGCTAGATGCTTCAATGTTGAAGTATGACGGACTGAATACCATTCAAACAAATTAAATTCGTATAATCACATATTATGTTAATTTTTAACTATTAATTAGCTTTATTATGAGTTGCCAATTTTATTCCAAACAAAATAGTTATAAACCCAATTATATGATATAGATGTAGTTTCTCATTTAAGAAAGTAACCGCAAGTATCACACCAAATATTGGAATAAGATGTATAGATAGACCAGCACGTATTGGGCCAAATTTTTTTACTCCTATTCCATACATTAGATAAGCTAAAAATGAAGGAAATATACCAAGATAGATTAAAGCAATTACATTTGAACTATTCCAAGTACTAACGAAGCCATTAGATATTTCAATCACCCATAATGGAATAATAAAAATTAGAGCAATAGCAATTTGAATAGTTATTAAGCCTAAAGGGTCTAATCCTTTAGGAAGACTTCTAAGCCAAATTGTATAGAATGAAAAAGCTATCATCCCAAGAAATATAATTAAATCTCCATGTGAGAAAGAACCGATAGTCTTCCAATTGCCATGAGATATAATAATAAATACACCAAGAAAAGATACAATTAGCCCAATACTCTGTATTAATAATAGCTTTTGTTTAAAAAAAACTTTTCCAAATAAAGCAATTAAAATAGGAATAGATGAGTTCAAGAGCAAAGCATTTGATGCTGAAGTGTCATGCAATCCAATATAAACAAGAAAATTAAAAGTAACAATTCCTGCAAATGAAACCCTAAGAAGTAACCACTTATGTTTTAGGTATACTTGGTAATCACTACAAAGTCCTCTCCAGGAAAATGGAAGAATACACGCAAGTGCAATGCTCCACCTCCATAAGGATATCGTCATTGGTGGGACTGTATTATAAAGGGCTCGTCCAATAATAAAGTTCCCAGCCCAAAATAGCGGAGGTAGTATTATTAATAAAATTTCTGGTGAAAAAAACCAAGTTTTCTTTAAATTATTCATTAGTGTTTAATCATTTTTGATGAAGAAGTATATGGATTTATATAAATAAAAATATGCTCTACGATCCATAGAGTATTTTTACATTAGGTCAGTGAAAAGGAGCTACTAGCTCCCTTTTTTGGTATTCATGACAAGGGGTATTGTATTAATTTTATACGGAGAATCTTTTACTTGATCCAACATTTTATTTAAATATTTAGGCAAATCATGTTCTTTTATAACGTAAAAACATAACTAAAATTATCCCCAAAATTAGCCCCCAAAATGACCCATTTATCCCCAAAAAGACATGTCCACTTACAGCAATTAAAAATGTAATAACGGCAGCTTCACGGTCTTCTTTAGCACTTAGTGCATTCAATAGAGAGTTACCAAAAGCTCCGATTAATGCTAATCCTGCAACAGATTCTATTAGAATAGGTGGAGCTAAATAAATAATTTTTGTGACTACACTTGAAAAAATGCCGAACAATATATACAAGAGTCCACATACTATACCTGCCCAATAACGCTTATCTTTATCTCCAGCATCTTCTCCTGCACATATAGCTGCTGTGATCGCTGCCAATCCTATAGAGGGACCCCCAAATGGAGCCAACAAGAGACTAGCTAACCCTGTATTAAATATCAATGGTCTTGCTTCTGGCTCATAACCATTAACTTTTAATATAGTAAGGCCAGGGAAGTTTTGTGATGCCATGGTGACAATGAATAATGGGATAGAAATATTAATAAAGCTAGATAACTCAAATTTTGGAAAAATTATATTAAGCTTTGGCCAACTATGTAATAAATTCACTTTAGTTATATCTGTGATTAAATATACAACAATTAAAGCCATAATGGCTGCACTAGGTATGGCAAGTACCCTTTTCACTTTTAACATTACCAACCAAGTTAATAGTATTAAAGTCATATAAAAAGGGTATTCATAGAAAGCATGAACTGGCGAAATACATAAGTTAAATATAATACCTGCTAACATTGCACTGGCTATTGTCGTAGGTATTTTAGCAATTAAAGTGTTTATGGGCTTACATAGACTAGCTAAAATCAGTAGTACCGAAGTCACAATTAAGGCGCCAACAGTACTAGAAAAATCATTCTGTTTCATACCTATTAGAATCGCAGCTCCAGGCGTTGACCATGCACCACTAATAGGCATTCTATATTTAAAACTTAATATACAACTGACTAAACCCATGCCGATAGAGACTGCCATTAGACCGGTTATGGCTTGTTCTAAGGTTGCACCAGTGTTAAGAAGTGCTTTTAGTATTAATGTAAAAGTAGATGAAAAACCTATAAATGCAGCTAATATTCCCGCAGCAACTGGAGTCCAAGCCAAATCTTTTACCCTTGAACTAGTAATTTTCACTTCCATTTTTATCTCATTATATTTACTAGATAAAATCAATTTTTTACAAAATAAAAAATTGCCTCAAATAACCTTTGGGAGAGGTGTATTTTTTATTATGTTCATAATATTATTAATATAATCTTTAAATTAATTATTAAATTAGATCACTTTTTAAAAGCTTTATTATTTCTACTTAACATAATGGACATT
>NZ_JBWXUO010000015.1:0-33569 GCF_056711485.1 Acinetobacter sp. N1-1
ACTTAGATTAGGTGCATAAATGAAAGTTGTTACTTATTCTGATCTCAGAAAGAACTTATCAAATACATTAGATGCGGTGATAGACGATCATTCACCTGTGCTTGTTACTCGACAAAACAACCAAACTGCGGTGCTGATAAGCCTAGATGATTTCAATGCCTATGAAGAAACAGCATATTTGATGAGTAACCCAGCAAATGCAGCGCATTTGATGAAATCTATTGCACAAGCTAAGGTGGGAAAAACTCATCAACATGAGTTAATTGAAGAATGATTTTAAGTTGGACTGATGAAGCTTGGGCTGATTACCTAAATTGGCAATCTACCGACAAACAAACATTAAAACGAATTAATTTATTGATTAAAGAAGTGATGCGTACACCATTTGAGGGTGTAGGCAAACCTGAACCACTCAAGCATAATTTATCCGGATGTTGGTCAAGACGAATTGATAAAACAAATAGACTTGTTTATGAAGTTTTAGATCAACAAATCATGATCCTGTCTTGCCGTTATCACTATGATTAATTGAGGTTTCAAATGTATAGTAAACAATATACTTACAGTGTTACATGGTCCGCAGAAGATAATGAGTATCTAGGTTTATGTACAGAATTTCCATCATTATCTTGGCTTGATGCAGAAGAATCTAAAGCGTTTTCAGGTATCGTTAATCTTGTTGCTGAGGTCATAACGGATATGCTCGCAAATAATGAGAAAGTATAACCAATGTCGTTTTAACACCTATAAAATGACTTCCTGCGCATATTGATTAAAATTCTTCGCAACATCCTCTTTTTTCACTTTTTTATTATGTTCTTCGTCAAGTAAACGCATAATCACATATACACGAAAACTATCTGCATAAGTTTCTAGTCGAGGTAAATAATTCAGTTTTAGCTCAACGTAATAGTCCATTTTCTTAAAATCATGCGTGGTTTTATTCTTGTGATAACGCAACATATCAACGAATATCCTTCCGATTTGATGCCGTGTGCCTTTAAAAACAGATGCAAACCGTAAAGTTTTATAAAAATCATGTAAACCTTTCATACCAATGTTTTTATCAGGATTAGAAATTAAATCATTTAGACGTTTGATATACATTTTCTTAATATTTGAAACGGATATTTCATCGTAACGCCATGTCCATGTATAGCCTTTTGGCGACTTTTTAGCATTATATTTCTCTGATGATTTAGTCGAATGTGACAAACGCACAAGCTCTATTTCTGTACCAACCATTTTTAGTTTTAAAAATGGTTTAGTCAGCACAAACTTAAATTTTTCATGGTCATTAAAATAATGCTGTATTAATGCGACTTGATTTTGCTCAAATTTTCGATCAATCGGGGCTTTAAGCTCTTTAATTCGCTGTTTAACGATTTGCTGTTCTGCTCGTTCTTTTTCATCGTTATAGCTGTGTGTTTCGGGTGTTGTTATCAATAAATAAAAGTCAAAAGTGGTTACAGCATCAACAGCTTTACGCTTTTGCACAATGAGATCAGCAATCGGCTCTTTTTTCGTATTCAAACGATAAGTGCGTTGGCGTGGCGTGAGATTAAGAAAATACTTATCTGTCAATTTTTGAATTAAAGCTTCGATGTTTTCTGAAAAAAGCGTGTTATCACTTTCAACAGCAAAGTGACTATAAAAATATGCACCATTAGCAACTTTATCAGCAATTTTTTGCGCTGTGTAGCGAGAATTAGGACTAAAACTTATCATTTTATTGTCACCAAGCAATAGAAAAATGTGTCATTGAGCAATATTTAATATTTAAGCATGTCATCAAGCAATAATCAAATCTGTTAAAATCCTTATTAAATAAGGCTTTTGTGCCTGTGGCACATATAAAAACGGCAAAGCCGTTTTTCAGGGCTTAATGGACATAAATTGTCATTGTGCAATTAAGTGGTTCCTAGGTGACGAAATTTACACCTAGTTTTTAATCGTTTATAGTGTATGTATTCATTGTTTGAAAGACAGTCTGACTAGCTGCCTGACCATTTCCTTAGCGATTTGAGCAGGCGACAGCCTGCTCTTAAAGCTATGTTTTTTTTGATAGCGCACAGTTCACTATGAGCCATTTTGAACTGACCGATTGAGCGTACTACTGGAGAAATCCCGTTCGGTACGATCTGATGGGCGCTAGGGGTTTGAAATAACCCTTTTCGATCCAATCCGTTTTTATTAATAAACGGGGTTGGGCGACAAGGAAACGGGAGCCTATAAACAATAGAAATATTGTGAAGTGGTCGCTAGGTTAAATATAGCCTAGCTAGATGCAGATTTTGTATTGAAACCCTGTTTTAACGATGACCGTGAGAATCGACAGGACGTTAAGATTCGTTAAAAACGGCAATGTGTTGCGCTAAATGCACTTGCAAATATGCAGGGAAAGCGCAGCTCATTGGCACAACTGATGGCGTTTGAGGTAACAGCAATGTTACAGGCTAGCTGAGGAGAAATCTGGACGCAGCGGCACCTTTGAGTAAGATCATTTCAAGCAAAAAGGGTCAACGGATAGCTCAAACAGTATACATGGGGAAGCATAAACCCCAGACAGGTGTAGATTAAGAGTCATACGCTCTGATTTTGTCTTTAGATCATATCCACCAATTTTCAAGGAACCGCGTGGTGGGGAAAATGGAAGTGTCGACAGACAAATGAGCATTGGCGTTCTAATCGCTAAGATCGTTAAATCTAACTTGGGAACCTCTTGGTCGTTGCTGTCACGGCAAAGGCTAGATCAAGAGAGGGAGAGAGGATCAGTAGACCGTATAAACCAATTTTTTGGTGAAGTCGGGGCAAGTTGTTTTTGCTAAAACACATTGCGAACTCTGACTGCATTGGCAATGCAGTCAGGTAAAGGGAGTGATACTGTTATCGAAAATCTAAGTCGGTTTTATGTTGTTATCAAAAAAAGCGAAAAACAAGCTAAAGTGATTTGGTCATCACTATGTTCCAACTGTTCAAGTTTGGTCACTCGAACAAAATTGGAACTAAGCGAATTTCAATGAATAGAAAGAAAAATACGGCATCACAGTCTTGTGCTTGCATGATTTGCTTTCGTAGTTTCAATTCTAAAAATAATTGAGCGTGACAGACACACGATAAACTCGTTTACTGCGTAAAAGTAAGTGTTGAGCGCACTTTAAACTCAAGCATCGGCAGTTCGCTCTTAAGCGACTGCCGTACCTTTCTAAATTCTAAAAATAGAAAATATTGCTAAATTGTGATTTTAGCTATTTAAAATAGCTAAGAGTATCTAACTACCAAAAAAACAAAATAAGCACCATATAACGCATTATATGAGCATTTAGAGCATGTTTACAGATGTAATCTAAGTGCTTTTGCTTTTGTATAAAGATTTTGATCTTAAAATTAGAGTTCAAATAAGAATTAATAGAGCGAAGCGATCAACAGAAATCTGATTTTGTAATATCCCTCTCCGATTACGCTTTTGCTTTTCATTGCAAAGTTCCACTGAGTTTTTTTAGCGAGTGCCTACGAGCGTCATGAGTTTTTGCTTTTGCTCTTAAAAATGACACGAGCGAAGCGAAGTGCCATAGCTTTTTTTGCTCTTGATTTTGCCTTTGATTTTAAGCTTTTTGGGCTTTTAATGTTTTTAAATGCTTTTAAATGCTTTTAGAATACGTAAAAGCATTACTAATAAAGGGCTATAGCGACTATAAACCACCGTTTATGCCTCTATAAACCACCGTTTATGCCTCTATAAACCACCGTTTATGCCTCTATAAACCACCGTTTATGCCTCTATAAACCACCAATAAAAAAATGTGTGGTTTATTGCTGGTTTTTGAGTAATATATTTTAAAAGATGATGCTTTAATGAACGCTAGTTATAGTTTTTATGTTTATTTTCTCTTTTGATTTAAAAAAATGCTTTTAGGCTTCCTAAAATCATTGCTAGACAATGTTAATTATACAGCATATACCACCGTTTATGCCTCTATAAACCACCAAAAAATATTTATATGTTTTATTGTCAGTTTATGTGTTATAACATAATAAAATATATATGTGGTTTATTGCTGACATGAGTGACCTAATTGTAAAAGATAACGCTTTAATAAATGCTAGTTATAATTTGGCGCTTGCAGAACAACGCTTGATTCTTTTAGCTATTCTTGAAGCTAGAGAGTCTGGAAAAGGCATTAATGCAAATGACCCTCTTACAGTTCATGCTGAGAGCTATATCTCTCAATTTAAAGTTGACAGAAGTACTGCATATAAAGTTCTCAAAAGTGCTTGCAAAGATCTATTTGCAAGGCAATTTAGTTATCAATCAAAGAGTGAAAAAGGCAACGAGCAAAACCATTGTTCACGGTGGGTTAGCGAAATCATATATGTTGACAAAGAAGCCATCGTAAAAATAATTTTTGCTCCGGCTGTTGTTCCCTTGATTACTAGACTTGAGGAGCAATTCACAAAATATGATATTGAGCAGATTAGTAGCTTGTCGAGTGCTTATGCTGTTCGTATGTATGAATTATTGATTTGTTGGCGCAGCACACAAAAAACCCCAATTATTGAGCTTGCGGAATTTAGAAAACGAATCGGGGTTTTAGATACTGAATATCAAAGAATGGATATATTTAAAAAAGGTGTTTTAGAACTAGCAATAAAACAGATTAATGAGCATACAGACATTATAGCTTCTTACGAACAACATAAAAAAGGGCGAGTTATCACAGGATTTTCATTCAAATTCAAACAAAAGAAACAAAATAAAAAAGAAGTCAAAGACGTAAATCGTGATCAAAATATGACTGATAAACAGCGTCATTTTTTTGCTAGTAAATTGTCTGAAATGCCTGAGATGAGCAAATATTCTGAGGGTACTGAAAGCTATGAGCAGTTTGCTTCTCGCATTGCTGAAATGCTTTTACAACCTGAAAAAATTAAAGAACTTTCAGCACATTTAGTAAAAGCGGGATTTAATGCTTAAATTACGGCATAAAATTTATGGAGGTTATTAAATGTCGAGACTAATTCAAAAAAGCGTTCAATATTCTGTTGATGAAGCTATTTCTGAGTCAGCAGAGTATATTATTAAAAATCTTGGGCTAACCCCTGCTTATGTTTTTAGTATAGTCATGGCAGAAATTGCTCGAACAGGTCAAATACCTGTAGGCAATCAAATAAGTGATGATAGTTTGAATCAATCACAGTTCATAGCACTTAGCAACAATATCCCCAATATAAAAGTTTCCAATACAAAATCAGCTCAAGAATTTTTAAATGATGACGGTGGGTACTAATTGTTCCGAGTTATATCTATCTTACTTATCCTGAAAATATGGTATCTCATCACGTAGACAATTTTTTGAAATTGATACTGGTATTCTTTCATTATTACAAATCATATCATCAACAACATTAGTAACAGTATCAACAATGCCTGAAAATGCTTTCGATTGATCTGCATCAAGCCAAGATAATGATGAAAACTCAGCACATAGTCCAACATATTCATTATCTTCTGCGGACCATATAACATGATAGGTATATTGTTTGCCATGCATTTAAAACCTCAATTAATCATAGTGATAACGGCAAGACAGAATCATGATTTGTTGATCTAAAACCTCATAAACAAGTCTATTTGGAGCTCACTCGCTAAGGATACTAGGCTTTGGCATGAAAGTTTATAGATACAATCTTGAAAGGCGGGAGTTCAAAGAGCCTGTAAATATTTTTAGTTATTTTACTGTACCACCCATAAAATTCAAATATGGGAATTTATAGTGATATATAAAACCCCATCCTTTTTAAGCTTTATCATTTTAGCCGTAAAATGCCATCCTTTAGGTCAGGGAGGATGTCAATCTCTCTGACATATATCATACTTAGCTTGCATCTGTAACCACAGATCAGCTCGCCCACCACGTTCAACGCCTAGCCATGCTTCAATGCGTAATGCCATTTCAGGTGATATAGCTGCTTTTTCATTCAGTACCCGTGATAATACAGCACGAGAAACCCCAAGCTGTTTGGCTGCATCTGTTACAGTTAAAGCCAACGATGGTAAAATATCTTCTCGCAAGATTTCTGCGGGATGTGGTGGATTAAACATTTGCGACATGATTCACCTCTCTTAATGTAATGACAATCCTGACAAAAAAATTTATAAAAAATTGGGAATAAAAATTATATGCAATTTTAACGCTTCCTGACGTATATCACTGTACTGTGCAGATCGTGCTTTTCCCCCTTTAGAATTTGCACCATTCACATTAGCTTTTCTTAGGGCTATGTACTGAGTTTCCATCATTATCTTGGCTTGATGCAGATCAATCGAAAGCATTTTCAGGCATTGTTGATACTGTTACTAATATTGTTAGGTTTGTACATTTAGTCCATATATTTACCTATTTTTTGGTTTTTTTTTGGTTAAGTAAGATAAATATGACGAGTAAATGTACACGAATTTGTACTTTCGATTGTTATATGCATACAAATCCTGTGTTACAGCTATACAGTAAATTTTATGTATTCATTTGTACATTTAGTCCATATATTAAAAATAAAACTAAAGATGAGATAGTAAATTTAAATATGGGAATTTATAGTGATATTGATTAAAAATATTTTTTATATCAAATATTTAATATTATTTTTAAGTTGAAAATTCATCTTTTATAGGTAGATGCAAAATCAATAACTACTCTTACTCAAGCTGGATAATTTAGGTTGTAATCCACTTAGTTTAACGTACCAAAAATGATACTATTAGCAAATAAAAGTATGAGGATACGCCATGACTAACAAAAATATTCATCTAGGGAATAATTTTGATGACTTTTTAGAGGAAGATGGACTATTAGAAGAATCAACTGCGGTTGCCATCAAGAGAGTTTTAGCATAGCAAATATCAAAAGCAATGAAAGATCAAAAAATATCAAAAACAGTGATGGCGAGTAAGATGCACACTAGCCGTTCATCACTGAATAGACTCCTAGATGATTCAGATACAAGTTTAACGCTTACAACACTAGCAAGTGCAGCATCAGTACTTGGGAAAAAAGTTAATATAAGTTTAGCTTAGTTGCAGAATATAGATAGGTTATGTCCAAGTAAAATAAGAATATGCAGTTAAATGAATAACATAACCTTTTACTACATTATCTTTTGCTAGAACTTCTACTAGATTTCTTTCAGTTCCATAAAAAGAGCTATCAGAAGTGTAAAAAATGGCACATGCGGGCGAAGATATGAAACCATTCATTGCTCGATTACGTTCAATGCTTAAAGACCAAAAGCAACTAGCTCCGTTTTTAGCTAGAGTTGGATACAGATAGATTATTTCAAAAGGGTAAAGTATGAGCATTACATATGATCAAGACATTATCGCATGGGCAAACCAACAAGCTACGTTTTTACGTGAGGGTCGGTTTGATCTACTAGACTTAGAGCATATTTTTCTTATAAAAAATTAGAAACTATGTTTTATGAAAAGCAAGGATCTAGCATTGTAAGCACGATTAGTTACTATCTTTTATATATTAAAGCAAATTGGGTTACGTTTTTCTTTTCAGCTGGAGGAAAATTTCTGGCTGCATTAATAATTTTCTTAATTGGCCGATACTCTTATAATTTAACAAGTGCTTGGCATGCTCTTTTGTCATAGCAATACTGCTTAGAAATAAAAAAACCCGACTGGATGTCGGGGTTTTTCGTATTTGGTACTAGGGTCAACTCCTGCCATCCCTCGCGTCCTGTCGCTAATCTTATTGGCTAAAAGTGATAAATTTGCTTAAAAAGCAGTCGATTTGTGTCTAAGTCCGCTTTTTTGATGTTTTTGGGTTTTATTTTTTAGTTAAGTTATTGATTTAAAATATTAAATTTAAATAAACTTCGCATAAAAATCCATTATGTTAATTTTATGGAAACTAAACTAAGACGTTGATAGTTAATACACTTTTTTCATAATTTCCATAGCTTTATCGTGAGCATCTTTATGTTCATCAAATCGCTCTCTTAAGAACAGAAATAAAGCTTTCTCATACTCAGGCAGTTCTAAAAAAATAAAATCATGATTACGATTAAAAAAATGGAAATCTGGATTTTTAGTTTTAAAGACTAAGAGTGACTCTTTAAAATTTTTCTTTTTCACACCAAGCCTTTTATAAGCTTTACTCAGACCTCTAAAGATCCAAGTTGGTGAAATGTCCCTTTGAAGAATTGCAACTGGAATATTTGCTAAATAGGGAATATAAGAACCTTTGGGAGACTTGTTAAATTTTCTCCTTAAATCAAGTATCTGTAATTTATAATCAATAATTTCTAACCAAAGAATTAATTTATCAAGTTGATTATCATCAAAAAAATCTTCACTAAGATCGACTGAATTAAATAATTGTTGAATGTATGTTTCTAAACTAGAGAGAAGTTCATTATTACAATACTTACATGCAAAAACTGTAGTTTTCGAATATGTCTGGCTAACCTCATTTAAAGTTTGTATAAAAGTCTTTTTTTGATCATTTTTGAATACCCATTTGGGGATCACATGTTCTTTTGTTAAATCTTTCGTATCACCACAAATGATACATATCTCAGCATAATGATTCTGAATTAACTGACTAGTAACACTGCTCTTTCGATCTCGAATAATCTTTCTAAAACTACGTAATTTCTTTTCTATCATAATTTATGCAACTGATTTGACTAACATAATTATAAAGGTTAAAAGCGCAAGGCAAAGGCTATCAGACTCGCATGAATAAAATTCTGCGAGATGCTATGCTTAAAGAGTTAAAAAATCATCAATAAAAATGGAGTAAGAAATAAAATGCTTGTCGATATGGATGATTTTATAGACTTTGTAAAGAATAAATTAGGAGAATCCATTTGGGTTCCACTCTATAAAAATTTAAATAAAGAAGATAAATCTGAGGATGGTTCACTTTTTTCTTGCCTCATTCCACCTGAAGACACTAGTGAAGCAATGAAAAAGTATGGATGGGATTTAAGTAGGGAAGATGGGGGACCATCAATCGCCACTTGTGGTGATAATATTTGGTATGAGCCAACCACCACTGCTTTACTTCCTCTTGTAATTTATAGGACATTTCATGGTACTAGGAAGCCTTATTGGGAAATACTGCAAGAATTAGTACTATATTTTAATCTGTATAATGATAAACCTAATAATAAATATATCGTTGATGATGACAATGGAGTAGAAATTGAAGTCATTAAATATTCAGATAATGAGATTCTAATACGGAAGTCATTTTTAACAGCTTTCATGTCAGCTCGACAAATGAATCTTCTCTTATTTTTTGAGAACACTAGACATAAAATTACAGATGAAAGTCTTACAGATGAGCATGTAAATGAGGGGTTTATTTCTTACACTAGATTTTGGGATCGTTCCTATGTAGATGGTTATAAAATATTTACCAGAGTGTTAGGAAAAAAATTATTTCATTGCTTACCTAGAGAGGAAAAACACTACAACCCATTGAATGAAAAAAATTTTGAGTCTTTTATTATTGATGGAGATTCTCATGATAAAATAGTTCACACCTGTGATCCTTCCATGCTATCGGACTACTTTGGAAAAAACACAGGTTCTCCACATTACCTAACTCCTGTCTATTTTGATAAGACAGTACTTCAAAAGTATTACTCCTCATCAAATGAATATGAAGTAAAAGATAGTTCTATTTACAAACATGGCTATTGGAATTTACGTTTTGATAATAATTCTTCAGGGCATGTTTGTGTGTTTTTAGGTGATCTAGGAAGAGATTTACCTCACTCAGAACAGATCTACTGGAAAAGCTTCAATATATCTCCAGAAGGACGAAATATGAGCAAAACATACTTTGAAAGAAGTATGCTTGGAACATGGTCAGATGCTGAGAGTCCTGATCTTGTTTTTAAGTTTGTTTTTAACCAATTTCAAGAAAAGTGGCTAAAGTCTAAAGGATGGAAACTTTTTTTATCCCTAAATCAAGCTGATTATCATTGTTTTAATACACTACATTCATTGACTAAAAATGAGCAGTCAGAATTCGACTCTCAAATATTATCTCTAGTAAAAATAACGATAGATTCTATTAATGTTGAAAAACTTAAAAAACTTGTTTCAATAGAAAATAATGGATCAATTAAGCTTTTAACTGAGTTCCTGTATAAGGGGGGAGTTACGTTTGATGTCGCAACCTTCTTGGGTGGATTACAAGGAGTACGTTCAACTGGAGTAGCCCATAGACGTGGAACAAAATATGAAACTACGATTGCACGCTTAGGAATTGAAGACGATAAACTTATTGCAGCTTTTGACAACCTTCTTGAACAAATGACGAATCTGCTAAATGAAATTGAAGCAGTATTTTTAAAGCAAGAAGCTCACGATAAAGAACTGGCATAACGCAAGAATTAGATAAAAAAACCTGAAATTCAGATGTTTTTTTATCGACTTAACATAATTGCACTTATGCGAACTAAACTCCATAAAGTTATTCGTAATCAGTGACTTAAATATTTTACATAACGCACAAAAGAACAAAAAAGCCAGCATGGAAATATGTTGGCTTTTTTTTAAGCGGTTTTGGAACTTATTGCCAGTAAAATAGGTTAAAAAACACGCGATTTATTATTTTATCTTGGTTTTTCAATTCTTTTATTTCAGAAATTATCCACATTTTCTGCGGATAAAATTGAGGACTAAACCAAGTGAAATGTTGAAAGCTAAGTAATTCCTTCTTATTATATAGACTGTAATCTATATTTTGGTTGTGATATGTGGACAGTCATCACGACAGATCTATTTAATGAATGGTTTGAACAACAAGATGAGGCAACTCAAGAAAAGATCTTAGCGGGATTACTTGTTTTAGAGAAACATGGACCAAGTTTAGGGCGTCCTTTGGTTGATACTGTATATGACTCTAAATTTACCAATATGAAAGAACTGCGTATACAGCATCGAGGCAGACCATTGAGAGCATTTTTTGCATTTGACCCACTAAGACAGGCTATTGTGCTTTGTATTGGCGATAAAGGCAGTAAAAAGCGTTTTTATAAAGATATGCTTGATATTGCAGATGAACAATACAAACTTCACCTTTCAACATTAGGAAATCAATCTAATGGCTAAAACGCTACAAGAGTTATTGGCAAATCGTTCTCCAGAAAGCCAAACTCGTATCAAGCATATGGCTGATGAGCTATTTCTTGAGAATCAACTGGCTTTAATTCGAGAAGAATTAGAAATCTCCCAAAAAGAACTTGCGGAAATGCTTGGAATCAAACAGCCTTCTTTATCTGCGATTGAAAATCGTGGTAATGATCTAAAGATTTCAACGATGAAAAAATACATTGAAGCAATGGGTGGAAAACTTCGCATAGACGTAGAACTCCCCACTGGAAAGCACATAGGATTTAATGTTTAAACGAGAGTTCATTTTGTAGACTTAATTGCGAAAATTAAATTAATGTACTAATATTGGTACTTAAATTGGTACTTAGATTAGGTGCATAAATGAAAGTTGTTACTTATTCTGATCTCAGAAAGAACTTATCAAATACATTAGATGCGGTGATAGACGATCATTCACCTGTGCTTGTTACTCGACAAAACAACCAAACTGCGGTGCTGATAAGCCTAGATGATTTCAATGCCTATGAAGAAACAGCATATTTGATGAGTAACCCAGCAAATGCAGCGCATTTGATGAAATCTATTGCACAAGCTAAGGTGGGAAAAACTCATCAACATGAGTTAATTGAAGAATGATTTTAAGTTGGACTGATGAAGCTTGGGCTGATTACCTAAATTGGCAATCTACCGACAAACAAACATTAAAACGAATTAATTTATTGATTAAAGAAGTGATGCGTACACCATTTGAGGGTGTAGGCAAACCTGAACCACTCAAGCATAATTTATCCGGATGTTGGTCAAGACGAATTGATAAAACAAATAGACTTGTTTATGAAGTTTTAGATCAACAAATCATGATCCTGTCTTGCCGTTATCACTATGATTAATTGAGGTTTCAAATGTATAGTAAACAATATACTTACAGTGTTACATGGTCCGCAGAAGATAATGAGTATCTAGGTTTATGTACAGAATTTCCATCATTATCTTGGCTTGATGCAGAAGAATCTAAAGCGTTTTCAGGTATCGTTAATCTTGTTGCTGAGGTCATAACGGATATGCTCGCAAATAATGAGAAAGTATAACCAATGTCGTTTTAACACCTATAAAATGACTTCCTGCGCATATTGATTAAAATTCTTCGCAACATCCTCTTTTTTCACTTTTTTATTATGTTCTTCGTCAAGTAAACGCATAATCACATATACACGAAAACTATCTGCATAAGTTTCTAGTCGAGGTAAATAATTCAGTTTTAGCTCAACGTAATAGTCCATTTTCTTAAAATCATGCGTGGTTTTATTCTTGTGATAACGCAACATATCAACGAATATCCTTCCGATTTGATGCCGTGTGCCTTTAAAAACAGATGCAAACCGTAAAGTTTTATAAAAATCATGTAAACCTTTCATACCAATGTTTTTATCAGGATTAGAAATTAAATCATTTAGACGTTTGATATACATTTTCTTAATATTTGAAACGGATATTTCATCGTAACGCCATGTCCATGTATAGCCTTTTGGCGACTTTTTAGCATTATATTTCTCTGATGATTTAGTCGAATGTGACAAACGCACAAGCTCTATTTCTGTACCAACCATTTTTAGTTTTAAAAATGGTTTAGTCAGCACAAACTTAAATTTTTCATGGTCATTAAAATAATGCTGTATTAATGCGACTTGATTTTGCTCAAATTTTCGATCAATCGGGGCTTTAAGCTCTTTAATTCGCTGTTTAACGATTTGCTGTTCTGCTCGTTCTTTTTCATCGTTATAGCTGTGTGTTTCGGGTGTTGTTATCAATAAATAAAAGTCAAAAGTGGTTACAGCATCAACAGCTTTACGCTTTTGCACAATGAGATCAGCAATCGGCTCTTTTTTCGTATTCAAACGATAAGTGCGTTGGCGTGGCGTGAGATTAAGAAAATACTTATCTGTCAATTTTTGAATTAAAGCTTCGATGTTTTCTGAAAAAAGCGTGTTATCACTTTCAACAGCAAAGTGACTATAAAAATATGCACCATTAGCAACTTTATCAGCAATTTTTTGCGCTGTGTAGCGAGAATTAGGACTAAAACTTATCATTTTATTGTCACCAAGCAATAGAAAAATGTGTCATTGAGCAATATTTAATATTTAAGCATGTCATCAAGCAATAATCAAATCTGTTAAAATCCTTATTAAATAAGGCTTTTGTGCCTGTGGCACATATAAAAACGGCAAAGCCGTTTTTCAGGGCTTAATGGACATAAATTGTCATTGTGCAATTAAGTGGTTCCTAGGTGACGAAATTTACACCTAGTTTTTAATCGTTTATAGTGTATGTATTCATTGTTTGAAAGACAGTCTGACTAGCTGCCTGACCATTTCCTTAGCGATTTGAGCAGGCGACAGCCTGCTCTTAAAGCTATGTTTTTTTTGATAGCGCACAGTTCACTATGAGCCATTTTGAACTGACCGATTGAGCGTACTACTGGAGAAATCCCGTTCGGTACGATCTGATGGGCGCTAGGGGTTTGAAATAACCCTTTTCGATCCAATCCGTTTTTATTAATAAACGGGGTTGGGCGACAAGGAAACGGGAGCCTATAAACAATAGAAATATTGTGAAGTGGTCGCTAGGTTAAATATAGCCTAGCTAGATGCAGATTTTGTATTGAAACCCTGTTTTAACGATGACCGTGAGAATCGACAGGACGTTAAGATTCGTTAAAAACGGCAATGTGTTGCGCTAAATGCACTTGCAAATATGCAGGGAAAGCGCAGCTCATTGGCACAACTGATGGCGTTTGAGGTAACAGCAATGTTACAGGCTAGCTGAGGAGAAATCTGGACGCAGCGGCACCTTTGAGTAAGATCATTTCAAGCAAAAAGGGTCAACGGATAGCTCAAACAGTATACATGGGGAAGCATAAACCCCAGACAGGTGTAGATTAAGAGTCATACGCTCTGATTTTGTCTTTAGATCATATCCACCAATTTTCAAGGAACCGCGTGGTGGGGAAAATGGAAGTGTCGACAGACAAATGAGCATTGGCGTTCTAATCGCTAAGATCGTTAAATCTAACTTGGGAACCTCTTGGTCGTTGCTGTCACGGCAAAGGCTAGATCAAGAGAGGGAGAGAGGATCAGTAGACCGTATAAACCAATTTTTTGGTGAAGTCGGGGCAAGTTGTTTTTGCTAAAACACATTGCGAACTCTGACTGCATTGGCAATGCAGTCAGGTAAAGGGAGTGATACTGTTATCGAAAATCTAAGTCGGTTTTATGTTGTTATCAAAAAAAGCGAAAAACAAGCTAAAGTGATTTGGTCATCACTATGTTCCAAAGCTGTTCAAGTTTGGTTCAAGCATCGGCAGTTCGCTCTTAAGCGACTGCCGTACCTTTCTAAATTCTAAAAATAGAAAATATTGCTAAATTGTGATTTTAGCTATTTAAAATAGCTAAGAGTATCTAACTACCAAAAAAACAAAATAAGCACCATATAACGCATTATATGAGCATTTAGAGCATGTTTACAGATGTAATCTAAGTGCTTTTGCTTTTGTATAAAGATTTTGATCTTAAAATTAGAGTTCAAATAAGAATTAATAGAGCGAAGCGATCAACAGAAATCTGATTTTGTAATATCCCTCTCCGATTACGCTTTTGCTTTTCATTGCAAAGTTCCACTGAGTTTTTTTAGCGAGTGCCTACGAGCGTCATGAGTTTTTGCTTTTGCTCTTAAAAATGACACGAGCGAAGCGAAGTGCCATAGCTTTTTTTGCTCTTGATTTTGCCTTTGATTTTAAGCTTTTTGGGCTTTTAATGTTTTTAAATGCTTTTAAATGCTTTTAGAATACGTAAAAGCATTACTAATAAAGGGCTATAGCGACTATAAACCACCGTTTATGCCTCTATAAACCACCGTTTATGCCTCTATAAACCACCGTTTATGCCTCTATAAACCACCGTTTATGCCTCTATAAACCACCAATAAAAAAATGTGTGGTTTATTGCTGGTTTTTGAGTAATATATTTTAAAAGATGATGCTTTAATGAACGCTAGTTATAGTTTTTATGTTTATTTTCTCTTTTGATTTAAAAAAATGCTTTTAGGCTTCCTAAAATCATTGCTAGACAATGTTAATTATACAGCATATACCACCGTTTATGCCTCTATAAACCACCAAAAAATATTTATATGTTTTATTGTCAGTTTATGTGTTATAACATAATAAAATATATATGTGGTTTATTGCTGACATGAGTGACCTAATTGTAAAAGATAACGCTTTAATAAATGCTAGTTATAATTTGGCGCTTGCAGAACAACGCTTGATTCTTTTAGCTATTCTTGAAGCTAGAGAGTCTGGAAAAGGCATTAATGCAAATGACCCTCTTACAGTTCATGCTGAGAGCTATATCTCTCAATTTAAAGTTGACAGAAGTACTGCATATAAAGTTCTCAAAAGTGCTTGCAAAGATCTATTTGCAAGGCAATTTAGTTATCAATCAAAGAGTGAAAAAGGCAACGAGCAAAACCATTGTTCACGGTGGGTTAGCGAAATCATATATGTTGACAAAGAAGCCATCGTAAAAATAATTTTTGCTCCGGCTGTTGTTCCCTTGATTACTAGACTTGAGGAGCAATTCACAAAATATGATATTGAGCAGATTAGTAGCTTGTCGAGTGCTTATGCTGTTCGTATGTATGAATTATTGATTTGTTGGCGCAGCACACAAAAAACCCCAATTATTGAGCTTGCGGAATTTAGAAAACGAATCGGGGTTTTAGATACTGAATATCAAAGAATGGATATATTTAAAAAAGGTGTTTTAGAACTAGCAATAAAACAGATTAATGAGCATACAGACATTATAGCTTCTTACGAACAACATAAAAAAGGGCGAGTTATCACAGGATTTTCATTCAAATTCAAACAAAAGAAACAAAATAAAAAAGAAGTCAAAGACGTAAATCGTGATCAAAATATGACTGATAAACAGCGTCATTTTTTTGCTAGTAAATTGTCTGAAATGCCTGAGATGAGCAAATATTCTGAGGGTACTGAAAGCTATGAGCAGTTTGCTTCTCGCATTGCTGAAATGCTTTTACAACCTGAAAAAATTAAAGAACTTTCAGCACATTTAGTAAAAGCGGGATTTAATGCTTAAATTACGGCATAAAATTTATGGAGGTTATTAAATGTCGAGACTAATTCAAAAAAGCGTTCAATATTCTGTTGATGAAGCTATTTCTGAGTCAGCAGAGTATATTATTAAAAATCTTGGGCTAACCCCTGCTTATGTTTTTAGTATAGTCATGGCAGAAATTGCTCGAACAGGTCAAATACCTGTAGGCAATCAAATAAGTGATGATAGTTTGAATCAATCACAGTTCATAGCACTTAGCAACAATATCCCCAATATAAAAGTTTCCAATACAAAATCAGCTCAAGAATTTTTAAATGATGACGGTGGGTACTAATTGTTCCGAGTTATATCTATCTTACTTATCCTGAAAATATGGTATCTCATCACGTAGACAATTTTTTGAAATTGATACTGGTATTCTTTCATTATTACAAATCATATCATCAACAACATTAGTAACAGTATCAACAATGCCTGAAAATGCTTTCGATTGATCTGCATCAAGCCAAGATAATGATGAAAACTCAGCACATAGTCCAACATATTCATTATCTTCTGCGGACCATATAACATGATAGGTATATTGTTTGCCATGCATTTAAAACCTCAATTAATCATAGTGATAACGGCAAGACAGAATCATGATTTGTTGATCTAAAACCTCATAAACAAGTCTATTTGGAGCTCACTCGCTAAGGATACTAGGCTTTGGCATGAAAGTTTATAGATACAATCTTGAAAGGCGGGAGTTCAAAGAGCCTGTAAATATTTTTAGTTATTTTACTGTACCACCCATAAAATTCAAATATGGGAATTTATAGTGATATATAAAACCCCATCCTTTTTAAGCTTTATCATTTTAGCCGTAAAATGCCATCCTTTAGGTCAGGGAGGATGTCAATCTCTCTGACATATATCATACTTAGCTTGCATCTGTAACCACAGATCAGCTCGCCCACCACGTTCAACGCCTAGCCATGCTTCAATGCGTAATGCCATTTCAGGTGATATAGCTGCTTTTTCATTCAGTACCCGTGATAATACAGCACGAGAAACCCCAAGCTGTTTGGCTGCATCTGTTACAGTTAAAGCCAACGATGGTAAAATATCTTCTCGCAAGATTTCTGCGGGATGTGGTGGATTAAACATTTGCGACATGATTCACCTCTCTTAATGTAATGACAATCCTGACAAAAAAATTTATAAAAAATTGGGAATAAAAATTATATGCAATTTTAACGCTTCCTGACGTATATCACTGTACTGTGCAGATCGTGCTTTTCCCCCTTTAGAATTTGCACCATTCACATTAGCTTTTCTTAGGGCTATGTACTGAGTTTCCATCATTATCTTGGCTTGATGCAGATCAATCGAAAGCATTTTCAGGCATTGTTGATACTGTTACTAATATTGTTAGGTTTGTACATTTAGTCCATATATTTACCTATTTTTTGGTTTTTTTTTGGTTAAGTAAGATAAATATGACGAGTAAATGTACACGAATTTGTACTTTCGATTGTTATATGCATACAAATCCTGTGTTACAGCTATACAGTAAATTTTATGTATTCATTTGTACATTTAGTCCATATATTAAAAATAAAACTAAAGATGAGATAGTAAATTTAAATATGGGAATTTATAGTGATATTGATTAAAAATATTTTTTATATCAAATATTTAATATTATTTTTAAGTTGAAAATTCATCTTTTATAGGTAGATGCAAAATCAATAACTACTCTTACTCAAGCTGGATAATTTAGGTTGTAATCCACTTAGTTTAACGTACCAAAAATGATACTATTAGCAAATAAAAGTATGAGGATACGCCATGACTAACAAAAATATTCATCTAGGGAATAATTTTGATGACTTTTTAGAGGAAGATGGACTATTAGAAGAATCAACTGCGGTTGCCATCAAGAGAGTTTTAGCATAGCAAATATCAAAAGCAATGAAAGATCAAAAAATATCAAAAACAGTGATGGCGAGTAAGATGCACACTAGCCGTTCATCACTGAATAGACTCCTAGATGATTCAGATACAAGTTTAACGCTTACAACACTAGCAAGTGCAGCATCAGTACTTGGGAAAAAAGTTAATATAAGTTTAGCTTAGTTGCAGAATATAGATAGGTTATGTCCAAGTAAAATAAGAATATGCAGTTAAATGAATAACATAACCTTTTACTACATTATCTTTTGCTAGAACTTCTACTAGATTTCTTTCAGTTCCATAAAAAGAGCTATCAGAAGTGTAAAAAATGGCACATGCGGGCGAAGATATGAAACCATTCATTGCTCGATTACGTTCAATGCTTAAAGACCAAAAGCAACTAGCTCCGTTTTTAGCTAGAGTTGGATACAGATAGATTATTTCAAAAGGGTAAAGTATGAGCATTACATATGATCAAGACATTATCGCATGGGCAAACCAACAAGCTACGTTTTTACGTGAGGGTCGGTTTGATCTACTAGACTTAGAGCATATTTTTCTTATAAAAAATTAGAAACTATGTTTTATGAAAAGCAAGGATCTAGCATTGTAAGCACGATTAGTTACTATCTTTTATATATTAAAGCAAATTGGGTTACGTTTTTCTTTTCAGCTGGAGGAAAATTTCTGGCTGCATTAATAATTTTCTTAATTGGCCGATACTCTTATAATTTAACAAGTGCTTGGCATGCTCTTTTGTCATAGCAATACTGCTTAGAAATAAAAAAACCCGACTGGATGTCGGGGTTTTTCGTATTTGGTACTAGGGTCAACTCCTGCCATCCCTCGCGTCCTGTCGCTAATCTTATTGGCTAAAAGTGATAAATTTGCTTAAAAAGCAGTCGATTTGTGTCTAAGTCCGCTTTTTTGATGTTTTTGGGTTTTATTTTTTAGTTAAGTTATTGATTTAAAATATTAAATTTAAATAAACTTCGCATAAAAATCCATTATGTTAATTTTATGGAAACTAAACTAAGACGTTGATAGTTAATACACTTTTTTCATAATTTCCATAGCTTTATCGTGAGCATCTTTATGTTCATCAAATCGCTCTCTTAAGAACAGAAATAAAGCTTTCTCATACTCAGGCAGTTCTAAAAAAATAAAATCATGATTACGATTAAAAAAATGGAAATCTGGATTTTTAGTTTTAAAGACTAAGAGTGACTCTTTAAAATTTTTCTTTTTCACACCAAGCCTTTTATAAGCTTTACTCAGACCTCTAAAGATCCAAGTTGGTGAAATGTCCCTTTGAAGAATTGCAACTGGAATATTTGCTAAATAGGGAATATAAGAACCTTTGGGAGACTTGTTAAATTTTCTCCTTAAATCAAGTATCTGTAATTTATAATCAATAATTTCTAACCAAAGAATTAATTTATCAAGTTGATTATCATCAAAAAAATCTTCACTAAGATCGACTGAATTAAATAATTGTTGAATGTATGTTTCTAAACTAGAGAGAAGTTCATTATTACAATACTTACATGCAAAAACTGTAGTTTTCGAATATGTCTGGCTAACCTCATTTAAAGTTTGTATAAAAGTCTTTTTTTGATCATTTTTGAATACCCATTTGGGGATCACATGTTCTTTTGTTAAATCTTTCGTATCACCACAAATGATACATATCTCAGCATAATGATTCTGAATTAACTGACTAGTAACACTGCTCTTTCGATCTCGAATAATCTTTCTAAAACTACGTAATTTCTTTTCTATCATAATTTATGCAACTGATTTGACTAACATAATTATAAAGGTTAAAAGCGCAAGGCAAAGGCTATCAGACTCGCATGAATAAAATTCTGCGAGATGCTATGCTTAAAGAGTTAAAAAATCATCAATAAAAATGGAGTAAGAAATAAAATGCTTGTCGATATGGATGATTTTATAGACTTTGTAAAGAATAAATTAGGAGAATCCATTTGGGTTCCACTCTATAAAAATTTAAATAAAGAAGATAAATCTGAGGATGGTTCACTTTTTTCTTGCCTCATTCCACCTGAAGACACTAGTGAAGCAATGAAAAAGTATGGATGGGATTTAAGTAGGGAAGATGGGGGACCATCAATCGCCACTTGTGGTGATAATATTTGGTATGAGCCAACCACCACTGCTTTACTTCCTCTTGTAATTTATAGGACATTTCATGGTACTAGGAAGCCTTATTGGGAAATACTGCAAGAATTAGTACTATATTTTAATCTGTATAATGATAAACCTAATAATAAATATATCGTTGATGATGACAATGGAGTAGAAATTGAAGTCATTAAATATTCAGATAATGAGATTCTAATACGGAAGTCATTTTTAACAGCTTTCATGTCAGCTCGACAAATGAATCTTCTCTTATTTTTTGAGAACACTAGACATAAAATTACAGATGAAAGTCTTACAGATGAGCATGTAAATGAGGGGTTTATTTCTTACACTAGATTTTGGGATCGTTCCTATGTAGATGGTTATAAAATATTTACCAGAGTGTTAGGAAAAAAATTATTTCATTGCTTACCTAGAGAGGAAAAACACTACAACCCATTGAATGAAAAAAATTTTGAGTCTTTTATTATTGATGGAGATTCTCATGATAAAATAGTTCACACCTGTGATCCTTCCATGCTATCGGACTACTTTGGAAAAAACACAGGTTCTCCACATTACCTAACTCCTGTCTATTTTGATAAGACAGTACTTCAAAAGTATTACTCCTCATCAAATGAATATGAAGTAAAAGATAGTTCTATTTACAAACATGGCTATTGGAATTTACGTTTTGATAATAATTCTTCAGGGCATGTTTGTGTGTTTTTAGGTGATCTAGGAAGAGATTTACCTCACTCAGAACAGATCTACTGGAAAAGCTTCAATATATCTCCAGAAGGACGAAATATGAGCAAAACATACTTTGAAAGAAGTATGCTTGGAACATGGTCAGATGCTGAGAGTCCTGATCTTGTTTTTAAGTTTGTTTTTAACCAATTTCAAGAAAAGTGGCTAAAGTCTAAAGGATGGAAACTTTTTTTATCCCTAAATCAAGCTGATTATCATTGTTTTAATACACTACATTCATTGACTAAAAATGAGCAGTCAGAATTCGACTCTCAAATATTATCTCTAGTAAAAATAACGATAGATTCTATTAATGTTGAAAAACTTAAAAAACTTGTTTCAATAGAAAATAATGGATCAATTAAGCTTTTAACTGAGTTCCTGTATAAGGGGGGAGTTACGTTTGATGTCGCAACCTTCTTGGGTGGATTACAAGGAGTACGTTCAACTGGAGTAGCCCATAGACGTGGAACAAAATATGAAACTACGATTGCACGCTTAGGAATTGAAGACGATAAACTTATTGCAGCTTTTGACAACCTTCTTGAACAAATGACGAATCTGCTAAATGAAATTGAAGCAGTATTTTTAAAGCAAGAAGCTCACGATAAAGAACTGGCATAACGCAAGAATTAGATAAAAAAACCTGAAATTCAGATGTTTTTTTATCGACTTAACATAATTGCACTTATGCGAACTAAACTCCATAAAGTTATTCGTAATCAGTGACTTAAATATTTTACATAACGCACAAAAGAACAAAAAAGCCAGCATGGAAATATGTTGGCTTTTTTTTAAGCGGTTTTGGAACTTATTGCCAGTAAAATAGGTTAAAAAACACGCGATTTATTATTTTATCTTGGTTTTTCAATTCTTTTATTTCAGAAATTATCCACATTTTCTGCGGATAAAATTGAGGACTAAACCAAGTGAAATGTTGAAAGCTAAGTAATTCCTTCTTATTATATAGACTGTAATCTATATTTTGGTTGTGATATGTGGACAGTCATCACGACAGATCTATTTAATGAATGGTTTGAACAACAAGATGAGGCAACTCAAGAAAAGATCTTAGCGGGATTACTTGTTTTAGAGAAACATGGACCAAGTTTAGGGCGTCCTTTGGTTGATACTGTATATGACTCTAAATTTACCAATATGAAAGAACTGCGTATACAGCATCGAGGCAGACCATTGAGAGCATTTTTTGCATTTGACCCACTAAGACAGGCTATTGTGCTTTGTATTGGCGATAAAGGCAGTAAAAAGCGTTTTTATAAAGATATGCTTGATATTGCAGATGAACAATACAAACTTCACCTTTCAACATTAGGAAATCAATCTAATGGCTAAAACGCTACAAGAGTTATTGGCAAATCGTTCTCCAGAAAGCCAAACTCGTATCAAGCATATGGCTGATGAGCTATTTCTTGAGAATCAACTGGCTTTAATTCGAGAAGAATTAGAAATCTCCCAAAAAGAACTTGCGGAAATGCTTGGAATCAAACAGCCTTCTTTATCTGCGATTGAAAATCGTGGTAATGATCTAAAGATTTCAACGATGAAAAAATACATTGAAGCAATGGGTGGAAAACTTCGCATAGACGTAGAACTCCCCACTGGAAAGCACATAGGATTTAATGTTTAAACGAGAGTTCATTTTGTAGACTTAATTGCGAAAATTAAATTAATGTACTAATATTGGTACTTAAATTGGTACTTAGATTAGGTGCATAAATGAAAGTTGTTACTTATTCTGATCTCAGAAAGAACTTATCAAATACATTAGATGCGGTGATAGACGATCATTCACCTGTGCTTGTTACTCGACAAAACAACCAAACTGCGGTGCTGATAAGCCTAGATGATTTCAATGCCTATGAAGAAACAGCATATTTGATGAGTAACCCAGCAAATGCAGCGCATTTGATGAAATCTATTGCACAAGCTAAGGTGGGAAAAACTCATCAACATGAGTTAATTGAAGAATGATTTTAAGTTGGACTGATGAAGCTTGGGCTGATTACCTAAATTGGCAATCTACCGACAAACAAACATTAAAACGAATTAATTTATTGATTAAAGAAGTGATGCGTACACCATTTGAGGGTGTAGGCAAACCTGAACCACTCAAGCATAATTTATCCGGATGTTGGTCAAGACGAATTGATAAAACAAATAGACTTGTTTATGAAGTTTTAGATCAACAAATCATGATCCTGTCTTGCCGTTATCACTATGATTAATTGAGGTTTCAAATGTATAGTAAACAATATACTTACAGTGTTACATGGTCCGCAGAAGATAATGAGTATCTAGGTTTATGTACAGAATTTCCATCATTATCTTGGCTTGATGCAGAAGAATCTAAAGCGTTTTCAGGTATCGTTAATCTTGTTGCTGAGGTCATAACGGATATGCTCGCAAATAATGAGAAAGTATAACCAATGTCGTTTTAACACCTATAAAATGACTTCCTGCGCATATTGATTAAAATTCTTCGCAACATCCTCTTTTTTCACTTTTTTATTATGTTCTTCGTCAAGTAAACGCATAATCACATATACACGAAAACTATCTGCATAAGTTTCTAGTCGAGGTAAATAATTCAGTTTTAGCTCAACGTAATAGTCCATTTTCTTAAAATCATGCGTGGTTTTATTCTTGTGATAACGCAACATATCAACGAATATCCTTCCGATTTGATGCCGTGTGCCTTTAAAAACAGATGCAAACCGTAAAGTTTTATAAAAATCATGTAAACCTTTCATACCAATGTTTTTATCAGGATTAGAAATTAAATCATTTAGACGTTTGATATACATTTTCTTAATATTTGAAACGGATATTTCATCGTAACGCCATGTCCATGTATAGCCTTTTGGCGACTTTTTAGCATTATATTTCTCTGATGATTTAGTCGAATGTGACAAACGCACAAGCTCTATTTCTGTACCAACCATTTTTAGTTTTAAAAATGGTTTAGTCAGCACAAACTTAAATTTTTCATGGTCATTAAAATAATGCTGTATTAATGCGACTTGATTTTGCTCAAATTTTCGATCAATCGGGGCTTTAAGCTCTTTAATTCGCTGTTTAACGATTTGCTGTTCTGCTCGTTCTTTTTCATCGTTATAGCTGTGTGTTTCGGGTGTTGTTATCAATAAATAAAAGTCAAAAGTGGTTACAGCATCAACAGCTTTACGCTTTTGCACAATGAGATCAGCAATCGGCTCTTTTTTCGTATTCAAACGATAAGTGCGTTGGCGTGGCGTGAGATTAAGAAAATACTTATCTGTCAATTTTTGAATTAAAGCTTCGATGTTTTCTGAAAAAAGCGTGTTATCACTTTCAACAGCAAAGTGACTATAAAAATATGCACCATTAGCAACTTTATCAGCAATTTTTTGCGCTGTGTAGCGAGAATTAGGACTAAAACTTATCATTTTATTGTCACCAAGCAATAGAAAAATGTGTCATTGAGCAATATTTAATATTTAAGCATGTCATCAAGCAATAATCAAATCTGTTAAAATCCTTATTAAATAAGGCTTTTGTGCCTGTGGCACATATAAAAACGGCAAAGCCGTTTTTCAGGGCTTAATGGACATAAATTGTCATTGTGCAATTAAGTGGTTCCTAGGTGACGAAATTTACACCTAGTTTTTAATCGTTTATAGTGTATGTATTCATTGTTTGAAAGACAGTCTGACTAGCTGCCTGACCATTTCCTTAGCGATTTGAGCAGGCGACAGCCTGCTCTTAAAGCTATGTTTTTTTTGATAGCGCACAGTTCACTATGAGCCATTTTGAACTGACCGATTGAGCGTACTACTGGAGAAATCCCGTTCGGTACGATCTGATGGGCGCTAGGGGTTTGAAATAACCCTTTTCGATCCAATCCGTTTTTATTAATAAACGGGGTTGGGCGACAAGGAAACGGGAGCCTATAAACAATAGAAATATTGTGAAGTGGTCGCTAGGTTAAATATAGCCTAGCTAGATGCAGATTTTGTATTGAAACCCTGTTTTAACGATGACCGTGAGAATCGACAGGACGTTAAGATTCGTTAAAAACGGCAATGTGTTGCGCTAAATGCACTTGCAAATATGCAGGGAAAGCGCAGCTCATTGGCACAACTGATGGCGTTTGAGGTAACAGCAATGTTACAGGCTAGCTGAGGAGAAATCTGGACGCAGCGGCACCTTTGAGTAAGATCATTTCAAGCAAAAAGGGTCAACGGATAGCTCAAACAGTATACATGGGGAAGCATAAACCCCAGACAGGTGTAGATTAAGAGTCATACGCTCTGATTTTGTCTTTAGATCATATCCACCAATTTTCAAGGAACCGCGTGGTGGGGAAAATGGAAGTGTCGACAGACAAATGAGCATTGGCGTTCTAATCGCTAAGATCGTTAAATCTAACTTGGGAACCTCTTGGTCGTTGCTGTCACGGCAAAGGCTAGATCAAGAGAGGGAGAGAGGATCAGTAGACCGTATAAACCAATTTTTTGGTGAAGTCGGGGCAAGTTGTTTTTGCTAAAACACATTGCGAACTCTGACTGCATTGGCAATGCAGTCAGGTAAAGGGAGTGATACTGTTATCGAAAATCTAAGTCGGTTTTATGTTGTTATCAAAAAAAGCGAAAAACAAGCTAAAGTGATTTGGTCATCACTATGTTCCAACTGTTCAAGTTTGGTCACTCGAACAAAATTGGAACTAAGCGAATTTCAATGAATAGAAAGAAAAATACGGCATCACAGTCTTGTGCTTGCATGATTTGCTTTCGTAGTTTCAATTCTAAAAATAATTGAGCGTGACAGACACACGATAAACTCGTTTACTGCGTAAAAGTAAGTGTTGAGCGCACTTTAAACTCAAGCATCGGCAGTTCGCTCTTAAGCGACTGCCGTACCTTTCTAAATTCTAAAAATAGAAAATATTGCTAAATTGTGATTTTAGCTATTTAAAATAGCTAAGAGTATCTAACTACCAAAAAAACAAAATAAGCACCATATAACGCATTATATGAGCATTTAGAGCATGTTTACAGATGTAATCTAAGTGCTTTTGCTTTTGTATAAAGATTTTGATCTTAAAATTAGAGTTCAAATAAGAATTAATAGAGCGAAGCGATCAACAGAAATCTGATTTTGTAATATCCCTCTCCGATTACGCTTTTGCTTTTCATTGCAAAGTTCCACTGAGTTTTTTTAGCGAGTGCCTACGAGCGTCATGAGTTTTTGCTTTTGCTCTTAAAAATGACACGAGCGAAGCGAAGTGCCATAGCTTTTTTTGCTCTTGATTTTGCCTTTGATTTTAAGCTTTTTGGGCTTTTAATGTTTTTAAATGCTTTTAAATGCTTTTAGAATACGTAAAAGCATTACTAATAAAGGGCTATAGCGACTATAAACCACCGTTTATGCCTCTATAAACCACCGTTTATGCCTCTATAAACCACCGTTTATGCCTCTATAAACCACCGTTTATGCCTCTATAAACCACCAATAAAAAAATGTGTGGTTTATTGCTGGTTTTTGAGTAATATATTTTAAAAGATGATGCTTTAATGAACGCTAGTTATAGTTTTTATGTTTATTTTCTCTTTTGATTTAAAAAAATGCTTTTAGGCTTCCTAAAATCATTGCTAGACAATGTTAATTATACAGCATATACCACCGTTTATGCCTCTATAAACCACCAAAAAATATTTATATGTTTTATTGTCAGTTTATGTGTTATAACATAATAAAATATATATGTGGTTTATTGCTGACATGAGTGACCTAATTGTAAAAGATAACGCTTTAATAAATGCTAGTTATAATTTGGCGCTTGCAGAACAACGCTTGATTCTTTTAGCTATTCTTGAAGCTAGAGAGTCTGGAAAAGGCATTAATGCAAATGACCCTCTTACAGTTCATGCTGAGAGCTATATCTCTCAATTTAAAGTTGACAGAAGTACTGCATATAAAGTTCTCAAAAGTGCTTGCAAAGATCTATTTGCAAGGCAATTTAGTTATCAATCAAAGAGTGAAAAAGGCAACGAGCAAAACCATTGTTCACGGTGGGTTAGCGAAATCATATATGTTGACAAAGAAGCCATCGTAAAAATAATTTTTGCTCCGGCTGTTGTTCCCTTGATTACTAGACTTGAGGAGCAATTCACAAAATATGATATTGAGCAGATTAGTAGCTTGTCGAGTGCTTATGCTGTTCGTATGTATGAATTATTGATTTGTTGGCGCAGCACACAAAAAACCCCAATTATTGAGCTTGCGGAATTTAGAAAACGAATCGGGGTTTTAGATACTGAATATCAAAGAATGGATATATTTAAAAAAGGTGTTTTAGAACTAGCAATAAAACAGATTAATGAGCATACAGACATTATAGCTTCTTACGAACAACATAAAAAAGGGCGAGTTATCACAGGATTTTCATTCAAATTCAAACAAAAGAAACAAAATAAAAAAGAAGTCAAAGACGTAAATCGTGATCAAAATATGACTGATAAACAGCGTCATTTTTTTGCTAGTAAATTGTCTGAAATGCCTGAGATGAGCAAATATTCTGAGGGTACTGAAAGCTATGAGCAGTTTGCTTCTCGCATTGCTGAAATGCTTTTACAACCTGAAAAAATTAAAGAACTTTCAGCACATTTAGTAAAAGCGGGATTTAATGCTTAAATTACGGCATAAAATTTATGGAGGTTATTAAATGTCGAGACTAATTCAAAAAAGCGTTCAATATTCTGTTGATGAAGCTATTTCTGAGTCAGCAGAGTATATTATTAAAAATCTTGGGCTAACCCCTGCTTATGTTTTTAGTATAGTCATGGCAGAAATTGCTCGAACAGGTCAAATACCTGTAGGCAATCAAATAAGTGATGATAGTTTGAATCAATCACAGTTCATAGCACTTAGCAACAATATCCCCAATATAAAAGTTTCCAATACAAAATCAGCTCAAGAATTTTTAAATGATGACGGTGGGTACTAATTGTTCCGAGTTATATCTATCTTACTTATCCTGAAAATATGGTATCTCATCACGTAGACAATTTTTTGAAATTGATACTGGTATTCTTTCATTATTACAAATCATATCATCAACAACATTAGTAACAGTATCAACAATGCCTGAAAATGCTTTCGATTGATCTGCATCAAGCCAAGATAATGATGAAAACTCAGCACATAGTCCAACATATTCATTATCTTCTGCGGACCATATAACATGATAGGTATATTGTTTGCCATGCATTTAAAACCTCAATTAATCATAGTGATAACGGCAAGACAGAATCATGATTTGTTGATCTAAAACCTCATAAACAAGTCTATTTGGAGCTCACTCGCTAAGGATACTAGGCTTTGGCATGAAAGTTTATAGATACAATCTTGAAAGGCGGGAGTTCAAAGAGCCTGTAAATATTTTTAGTTATTTTACTGTACCACCCATAAAATTCAAATATGGGAATTTATAGTGATATATAAAACCCCATCCTTTTTAAGCTTTATCATTTTAGCCGTAAAATGCCATCCTTTAGGTCAGGGAGGATGTCAATCTCTCTGACATATATCATACTTAGCTTGCATCTGTAACCACAGATCAGCTCGCCCACCACGTTCAACGCCTAGCCATGCTTCAATGCGTAATGCCATTTCAGGTGATATAGCTGCTTTTTCATTCAGTACCCGTGATAATACAGCACGAGAAACCCCAAGCTGTTTGGCTGCATCTGTTACAGTTAAAGCCAACGATGGTAAAATATCTTCTCGCAAGATTTCTGCGGGATGTGGTGGATTAAACATTTGCGACATGATTCACCTCTCTTAATGTAATGACAATCCTGACAAAAAAATTTATAAAAAATTGGGAATAAAAATTATATGCAATTTTAACGCTTCCTGACGTATATCACTGTACTGTGCAGATCGTGCTTTTCCCCCTTTAGAATTTGCACCATTCACATTAGCTTTTCTTAGGGCTATGTACTGAGTTTCCATCATTATCTTGGCTTGATGCAGATCAATCGAAAGCATTTTCAGGCATTGTTGATACTGTTACTAATATTGTTAGGTTTGTACATTTAGTCCATATATTTACCTATTTTTTGGTTTTTTTTTGGTTAAGTAAGATAAATATGACGAGTAAATGTACACGAATTTGTACTTTCGATTGTTATATGCATACAAATCCTGTGTTACAGCTATACAGTAAATTTTATGTATTCATTTGTACATTTAGTCCATATATTAAAAATAAAACTAAAGATGAGATAGTAAATTTAAATATGGGAATTTATAGTGATATTGATTAAAAATATTTTTTATATCAAATATTTAATATTATTTTTAAGTTGAAAATTCATCTTTTATAGGTAGATGCAAAATCAATAACTACTCTTACTCAAGCTGGATAATTTAGGTTGTAATCCACTTAGTTTAACGTACCAAAAATGATACTATTAGCAAATAAAAGTATGAGGATACGCCATGACTAACAAAAATATTCATCTAGGGAATAATTTTGATGACTTTTTAGAGGAAGATGGACTATTAGAAGAATCAACTGCGGTTGCCATCAAGAGAGTTTTAGCATAGCAAATATCAAAAGCAATGAAAGATCAAAAAATATCAAAAACAGTGATGGCGAGTAAGATGCACACTAGCCGTTCATCACTGAATAGACTCCTAGATGATTCAGATACAAGTTTAACGCTTACAACACTAGCAAGTGCAGCATCAGTACTTGGGAAAAAAGTTAATATAAGTTTAGCTTAGTTGCAGAATATAGATAGGTTATGTCCAAGTAAAATAAGAATATGCAGTTAAATGAATAACATAACCTTTTACTACATTATCTTTTGCTAGAACTTCTACTAGATTTCTTTCAGTTCCATAAAAAGAGCTATCAGAAGTGTAAAAAATGGCACATGCGGGCGAAGATATGAAACCATTCATTGCTCGATTACGTTCAATGCTTAAAGACCAAAAGCAACTAGCTCCGTTTTTAGCTAGAGTTGGATACAGATAGATTATTTCAAAAGGGTAAAGTATGAGCATTACATATGATCAAGACATTATCGCATGGGCAAACCAACAAGCTACGTTTTTACGTGAGGGTCGGTTTGATCTACTAGACTTAGAGCATATTTTTCTTATAAAAAATTAGAAACTATGTTTTATGAAAAGCAAGGATCTAGCATTGTAAGCACGATTAGTTACTATCTTTTATATATTAAAGCAAATTGGGTTACGTTTTTCTTTTCAGCTGGAGGAAAATTTCTGGCTGCATTAATAATTTTCTTAATTGGCCGATACTCTTATAATTTAACAAGTGCTTGGCATGCTCTTTTGTCATAGCAATACTGCTTAGAAATAAAAAAACCCGACTGGATGTCGGGGTTTTTCGTATTTGGTACTAGGGTCAACTCCTGCCATCCCTCGCGTCCTGTCGCTAATCTTATTGGCTAAAAGTGATAAATTTGCTTAAAAAGCAGTCGATTTGTGTCTAAGTCCGCTTTTTTGATGTTTTTGGGTTTTATTTTTTAGTTAAGTTATTGATTTAAAATATTAAATTTAAATAAACTTCGCATAAAAATCCATTATGTTAATTTTATGGAAACTAAACTAAGACGTTGATAGTTAATACACTTTTTTCATAATTTCCATAGCTTTATCGTGAGCATCTTTATGTTCATCAAATCGCTCTCTTAAGAACAGAAATAAAGCTTTCTCATACTCAGGCAGTTCTAAAAAAATAAAATCATGATTACGATTAAAAAAATGGAAATCTGGATTTTTAGTTTTAAAGACTAAGAGTGACTCTTTAAAATTTTTCTTTTTCACACCAAGCCTTTTATAAGCTTTACTCAGACCTCTAAAGATCCAAGTTGGTGAAATGTCCCTTTGAAGAATTGCAACTGGAATATTTGCTAAATAGGGAATATAAGAACCTTTGGGAGACTTGTTAAATTTTCTCCTTAAATCAAGTATCTGTAATTTATAATCAATAATTTCTAACCAAAGAATTAATTTATCAAGTTGATTATCATCAAAAAAATCTTCACTAAGATCGACTGAATTAAATAATTGTTGAATGTATGTTTCTAAACTAGAGAGAAGTTCATTATTACAATACTTACATGCAAAAACTGTAGTTTTCGAATATGTCTGGCTAACCTCATTTAAAGTTTGTATAAAAGTCTTTTTTTGATCATTTTTGAATACCCATTTGGGGATCACATGTTCTTTTGTTAAATCTTTCGTATCACCACAAATGATACATATCTCAGCATAATGATTCTGAATTAACTGACTAGTAACACTGCTCTTTCGATCTCGAATAATCTTTCTAAAACTACGTAATTTCTTTTCTATCATAATTTATGCAACTGATTTGACTAACATAATTATAAAGGTTAAAAGCGCAAGGCAAAGGCTATCAGACTCGCATGAATAAAATTCTGCGAGATGCTATGCTTAAAGAGTTAAAAAATCATCAATAAAAATGGAGTAAGAAATAAAATGCTTGTCGATATGGATGATTTTATAGACTTTGTAAAGAATAAATTAGGAGAATCCATTTGGGTTCCACTCTATAAAAATTTAAATAAAGAAGATAAATCTGAGGATGGTTCACTTTTTTCTTGCCTCATTCCACCTGAAGACACTAGTGAAGCAATGAAAAAGTATGGATGGGATTTAAGTAGGGAAGATGGGGGACCATCAATCGCCACTTGTGGTGATAATATTTGGTATGAGCCAACCACCACTGCTTTACTTCCTCTTGTAATTTATAGGACATTTCATGGTACTAGGAAGCCTTATTGGGAAATACTGCAAGAATTAGTACTATATTTTAATCTGTATAATGATAAACCTAATAATAAATATATCGTTGATGATGACAATGGAGTAGAAATTGAAGTCATTAAATATTCAGATAATGAGATTCTAATACGGAAGTCATTTTTAACAGCTTTCATGTCAGCTCGACAAATGAATCTTCTCTTATTTTTTGAGAACACTAGACATAAAATTACAGATGAAAGTCTTACAGATGAGCATGTAAATGAGGGGTTTATTTCTTACACTAGATTTTGGGATCGTTCCTATGTAGATGGTTATAAAATATTTACCAGAGTGTTAGGAAAAAAATTATTTCATTGCTTACCTAGAGAGGAAAAACACTACAACCCATTGAATGAAAAAAATTTTGAGTCTTTTATTATTGATGGAGATTCTCATGATAAAATAGTTCACACCTGTGATCCTTCCATGCTATCGGACTACTTTGGAAAAAACACAGGTTCTCCACATTACCTAACTCCTGTCTATTTTGATAAGACAGTACTTCAAAAGTATTACTCCTCATCAAATGAATATGAAGTAAAAGATAGTTCTATTTACAAACATGGCTATTGGAATTTACGTTTTGATAATAATTCTTCAGGGCATGTTTGTGTGTTTTTAGGTGATCTAGGAAGAGATTTACCTCACTCAGAACAGATCTACTGGAAAAGCTTCAATATATCTCCAGAAGGACGAAATATGAGCAAAACATACTTTGAAAGAAGTATGCTTGGAACATGGTCAGATGCTGAGAGTCCTGATCTTGTTTTTAAGTTTGTTTTTAACCAATTTCAAGAAAAGTGGCTAAAGTCTAAAGGATGGAAACTTTTTTTATCCCTAAATCAAGCTGATTATCATTGTTTTAATACACTACATTCATTGACTAAAAATGAGCAGTCAGAATTCGACTCTCAAATATTATCTCTAGTAAAAATAACGATAGATTCTATTAATGTTGAAAAACTTAAAAAACTTGTTTCAATAGAAAATAATGGATCAATTAAGCTTTTAACTGAGTTCCTGTATAAGGGGGGAGTTACGTTTGATGTCGCAACCTTCTTGGGTGGATTACAAGGAGTACGTTCAACTGGAGTAGCCCATAGACGTGGAACAAAATATGAAACTACGATTGCACGCTTAGGAATTGAAGACGATAAACTTATTGCAGCTTTTGACAACCTTCTTGAACAAATGACGAATCTGCTAAATGAAATTGAAGCAGTATTTTTAAAGCAAGAAGCTCACGATAAAGAACTGGCATAACGCAAGAATTAGATAAAAAAACCTGAAATTCAGATGTTTTTTTATCGACTTAACATAATTGCACTTATGCGAACTAAACTCCATAAAGTTATTCGTAATCAGTGACTTAAATATTTTACATAACGCACAAAAGAACAAAAAAGCCAGCATGGAAATATGTTGGCTTTTTTTTAAGCGGTTTTGGAACTTATTGCCAGTAAAATAGGTTAAAAAACACGCGATTTATTATTTTATCTTGGTTTTTCAATTCTTTTATTTCAGAAATTATCCACATTTTCTGCGGATAAAATTGAGGACTAAACCAAGTGAAATGTTGAAAGCTA
>NZ_JBWXUO010000014.1:0-690 GCF_056711485.1 Acinetobacter sp. N1-1
ACCCGAACAAAATTCAATAAAGTTATTTGTAATCAGTACCTTAAACATTTTACATAATGCCAAAAACATCAAAAAAGCCGACTCGGAAACATGTCGGCTTTTTTTTAGGCAGTTTTGGCACTTATTGCCTATGATTTAGGTTAAAAAACGTACGATTTATAATTTTTTCTTGGATTTCCAAAGCTCTATTTTTAGAAATTATCCACAAAATGAGTGGATAAACCTGAGCATATAATGGAATAAATTCCGTATCTAACTATTTTTTCTTTAGAATAAAGTAAGCAATATATCCAAAAATTAAGCCCCAAAAAGCAGATCCTAAACCTAAGAAAGTAATGCCAGATGCTGTAGTTAAAAAAGTAATTAGACTTGCCTCTCTATTACTTGTATCAGTAACAACACCAACTAGACCATTCAGAATTGCTCCAATTAATGCCAATCCTGCTAAAGTGGCAATAAATTGATGGGGAAGTGCAGAAAAAAGTAATGCTATTGCTGAGCTAAATAAGCCAAATACAATATAGAAAAAACCACTCGAAATTCCTGCTATATATCTCTTATCCTTATCTTTATGAGATTCCTCTCCTGTACAGATTGCAGCAGTAATCGCAGCTAAGTTAACACCATGGCTTCCTAGGAAAGAGAATAGGATAGAAATAGCTCCAGATAAGCTAATGATTGGGCTTGATT
>NZ_JBWXUO010000011.1:0-531 GCF_056711485.1 Acinetobacter sp. N1-1
GGAGTTTGAACGAACGAAGTGAGAGAAAACCAAAAGCAATTTTATAGATTATCTACAATTTTTTCTTTTTTATATTTTTAATAATTTTTAATAGTTTTTAGACCCTCTTCAAAGCCTTGCTATAAGGTGCTTTCAAAGAACTAAATGGGAGGGATTGACGGCTAAATGGGAGGGATTGACGGCTAAATGGGAGGGATTGACGGCTAAATGGGAGGGATTGACGGCTAAATGGGAGTAAATTAAAATTAACTCCTATTATTGATAAAAAATAATTAATATGTTGAATGATTTTGTTGTAATGGATAATTCATTAATTAACGCAGCCTATAAATTAAGACTGAACGAACAACGTCTTATTTTATGTGCTATTGCTCAAATTCCTAAGGGTGTCCCAGTAGAACCCGATAAAGCATATTGCGTGACAAGAGACGATTTCATTCGAATTGGGGTACATCCTGATTGTGTTTCTCGGGATATACGAACAGCTTCTAAAGATTTAATGAAGAAAACTGTTCGTATTGCCACAGAGCT
>NZ_JBWXUO010000008.1:0-1293 GCF_056711485.1 Acinetobacter sp. N1-1
TAACAGTAAAATTTGATGTTCTAAGAACGGCCATACCTGGCATAAACTGCCCAGTTAAGCTTACAAGTAATAGAGGAATCCCTAAACTAATAAGTGAATGTAACCTAAACTCAGGCATGATTAATATTGGTTTTACTAAAGATAAATGAAACCCAGTAAAATTAGTCATTCCCATAATAACTGAGCTAAATAACCCAAAAATAAGAACAGCTGCTATGGAATAGCGTGCATTTATCCGTTTTGAAACCAGGTAAGTAACTAGCATAATAATCACTAGATAAAAATTACTCTGAAGTGATTTAAATATTCCTAATCCAAAGTTAAGTAAAATCCCTGCAAGTAGTGCAGATGCTAAACCTTTTGGAATTATATCAATAACTTTGTCAAAAAAACCTGATATTCCAATGATTAAAGTACATATACCAACACAGATATATACACCAATAGCTTCGTTTAGACTCATTGAAGGTAAAGAGGTAACAAGTAATGCAGCTCCTGGTGTTGACCAAGCTGTAATAATAGGGACTTTATATCTAAAGCTGAGAATAATACCTAATAATCCACTCCCTATTGAAACTGCCCATACCCAAGATGACATTACATTGACTGGAAGGTGAGAAACTTGGCCAGCTTGAAAAATAATAACTAAAGGCCCAGCATATGAAATTACAACAGCGAGTAGTCCAGATATTAGAGCCGAATATGAGAAATCCTCTTTTATTCTTTTTAAATTAACCATAACAATAATGCTCTTTATACTTTCAAATTGGTTTAAACATTAAAAATAATTCTTTTAAAAATAAAATAGTACAATCAGAAGATACGGAATAAATAGAACTGTTATGGACTAAAAAAATAGACTGTTATGCTGATAAAAATTTGTCTTGTATCAACTCGTATTAAAATAATTCTCTTGCATATTGTATTCGAACGAATACAATAAAGGTAAGATAACAAGGAATACTCATGATTGAAATTAAACGTCTACCTGAATTTGATGAATGGTTAGATAGTATTAAAGACAATATGACCAGAATCCGTTTAAATCGTCGCTTAGATAAAGTTCAACGTGGAAATTTTGGTGATACTAAACATCTGCAAGAGGGTGTTTGGGAAATGAGAGAGTTCTTCGGTCCAGGGTGGCGTATGTATTACATTAAGCATAACGATGTCATTATTGTCATGCTTGGTGGTGGAGAAAAATCTACTCAACAGCAAGATATTGATCGTGCAGTCAAACTATCAAAAACATTGGAGGATTAAAATGGTTAAAGTTGCTGATTTACCAAGTTT
>NZ_JBWXUO010000013.1:0-2610 GCF_056711485.1 Acinetobacter sp. N1-1
ATACATCCCAAACATATTTTACTGGTTTATTTATAATAACTTTTGTTTCTATACTTTTATGTCTGAATAAAAATATCAAAAAGATAAGAAGTGTAATGATCGCAAAAGTTAATTTCATGTGAGAACTGTCTTGATTACTAACTGAGACAATTATTCTAGGGTTAGAGTTTACTCTAGTCTCAAGACAAATTTGGCCATAACATGAAATGGATTGGATCTTATTCAAAATGCCACAATTTGACCTAAATTTTGAATATTAAAAATTAGTTTTCAACTTTTATTTCCAACTAGGAATGGCTTTTAACCCTATATTTAACATAATGGACATTACCCGAACTCTTTCTTAATTAATTATTGTTTATCAGTGCCTTAAATATTTTACATAATACGAAAAACACAAAAAAAACCGACTCGGAAATAAGTCGGCTTTTTTATGAGCAGTTTTGGAACTTTTTGCTAGTAAAATCGGTTAAAAAATATCAAGAATGTAGTTAGTGTAAATTAAGAATGGAAGGTATACCTTCCATTCTTAATTTTATCGTGACTATGAGAAATCAGGTCTAGCCCATCTTTTACTGTTATGCCAATTTATAATATCTATTGTAGAATCAGTTTCTAAAAACTCATTTCCATCTTCTAAAGCATCTTCATTTAGAAAATATAAATTATCTTCTAAGTCAGTTGAGAACTGTTTAACTAATTCAGCTATAGAGTCAGCAACTAAAATTCCAACATCATAATCATGATCAATAAAAATAATTTGTCCTAACTTTCCTTTCTCAGTAGGATCCAAATCTAAATACAACCCCGTTCTTCCACCATCGTGAGCAAAAACAATCCACTTTTGATTATGTGAATTATGGGAGTTAATCTCAGGATCTGCATAATCAAGTGAAAATTGCTGGTTCTCTAAATCGATATCTCTTTTATTTTCTATATCTTTTAACGACAAGAACTCCATTCCTTGAAACAGACTACCTAAATTTTCGGTATCATTCATGCCATTATGCCAAAGATATAAATCTTTAAAATCTTGAGGTAGCTCCAAATTAGTTTCTTTTTCAAAATTATCTAAATCTAAAACTACTACAGGAGAATTTAATGATTGACCTATAATTCTTTTTGCATGCTTATGTAACCATAGCTCTATAAATTTTAAATTTTTTTTCATTATTTAGACGACCTAAATTAATTTAATATCAATACCTTAAATACAAATACTACTTTGTATTCTAGAATAATCAATCCTTAAGGGTGATTTAATTTCATCAACACGTCTATTCAAATACTCTATTTTTTAATTTAAGTGCTTTTTTATTCGAATAATGAAGAAACAATACTTAAAAATGCTGCAACAGTGTCTAAAAATGAAGAAACAAAATGACTTTATGTTGAAACAATCAAACTTTATGCTGCAACAATTCAGCAAATATTGAGAAACAGCATCAAAAATGATGTAACAAAACCGAGTTTATGCTGAAACAATGCAAGGAATCACTAAAAACGCAATAAAAAAATGTTGAAACAGTTTTTATTTTCATATTTTTCTAGGGATTGTTTGATCCATCTCAATGACTTTTTATTTCTATATATCTATTTGATTATATTTACTTTTAACTCTATTCAACACTCGGATTTATGCGCTTTTCGGGGTCGAGGGGAAGCTCCCCTCGCTCATGGAATAATTTAAATAAAATTTATTTTTTTAAATTGTGTAGTGAGTACTCTTTTGGGGCTCCCAAAGATCGAGCGGCCTGTTATGGTGATCTCTTCGATGATTCTTTATTGGAGGGTTCGATGAGTTTCTTAATTTTTAGAACAAAGAAGTTGAAGTCTTTCGGTGAAATCTCAGGTTCCCTTTCTCACAATTATCGCACACGAGAAACTCTGAATGCCAATCCTCAAGAAACACCAAAAAATGAGCATTCTCATCAATCAGCAGACGAAGTGTTATCTGGAATCAAAGATCGTATCCCGCAAAAGGTGCGTAAGAATGGTGTCTTATGTATTGAAACGTTAATGACAGCTTCTCCGGAATGGCAAGGTTGGCATGATCCGAGTAAAGAAGCAGCATTATTTGAGAAGTCTAAAGCGTGGTTGATTGAAAAGTTTGGTGCAGAGAATGTGATCGCAACCAGTATTCACCGGGATGAGACAACACCGCATCTCGTAGCCTATATTGTGCCATTAGATCTTCAGACCAATAAACTAAATGCGAGAAGGTGGTTAGGCGGACGTACAAAGCTATCTCAATTGCAAACAGATTATCATCAAGCCGTCACCCAACATGATCAATATTTTGGCTTAAGACGAGGAATTGTGGGTTCAAAAGCTAAGCATACAACCATTCAGCAGTTTTATTCTCAGATCCAAGAACCTGTCTTACCGAATCAAGCATTTGAGCATGTACAAACACAGATTCAGCCGATTTCTACACCCATACCAGCCAAACCGTTAGACAGTCAGCTCATTGAACCAGCGTGGATAGCATCTGTAATTTATAAAGATGTGGCTTCACAGGTAGATGAAATCCATGCCCAATATCAACAAGCAATGCAAGATATGCAAAATGCTTATGCGCATCAATTGAAAGTCGCCCGTATAGAAGTA